>NZ_JBBKBS010000015.1:0-80861 GCF_037890285.1 Phocaeicola sp. HCN-40430 | reverse complement strand
AAAAGACAAAGGCCATCTCAAAATGAATTTGAGATGGCCTCTTCCTTTATCTTACAGAATAAATCAGATTATTCAGCACGCAAAGTGAAACGTTTGAATTCTGTGATAGCCAATTCTGGATCAGCAGCTTTCAATACTTCTGAAACTGTCTTCTTCGGATCCATGATGCTTTCCTGGTTCAACAGACAAACTTCTTTCAAGAATTTGCCCAAACGACCTTTAGCAATGTTTTCGATCATAGCCTGAGGCAAGTTAGCAGCTTTTTCTGCAGCAACAGTTTCTTTGATTTCTTTAGCTTTAGCTACATCTTCAGCAGTAATCCATCCCTTAGCCATGTTGCTTTCCATGTGCTCTTCGCTGTCTACGTGAGCCGGGTTGATACCAGCTTTCTTCAAAGCAGCTTCTACAGCTTTCTGTACCTGTTCTGCTTTAGTCTTTTCAACAGCAACCTTGATTTCTTCTTCTTTTACTGATTCAGGAACACCAGCTTCGTCGATAGCAATCGGGTTCATTGCAGCAATCTGCATACAGATTTCGTGAGCAACTTTTTCATCACAAACCTTGTTGAAAGAAACGATTGTACAGAGCTGGTTCTTGTTCATGTGGTTGTAAACAGCTGTGCAAGCACCTGAAACGAAGTTATAACCATCCAATTCAGTCTTTTCACCAGTGATACCACTACGTTCTACAATAGCGTCAGCAACTGTACCGCTACCCATCGGAAGAGCCTTCACTTCATCCAAAGTCTGGCATTTGTTTTCGATAGCAGCATCCAGAATAGCCTGAGTCAAAGCAACGAAGTCTGCATTCTTAGCAACGAAGTCAGTTTCGCACTTCAAAGCAATCATTGCAGCATAGTCGCCAGTTGATTTTGCCAATACACAACCTTCTGAAGTTTCACGGTCAGAACGTTTTGCAGCAACAGCCTGTCCTTTCTTACGGATAATTTCTACTGCCTTGTCGAAATCGCCTTCAGATTCTGTCAAAGCGTTTTTACAGTCCATCATACCAGCTCCAGTCATTTTACGAAGCTTGGTGATATCAGCCATACTTACAGCCATAGTAATTTCTTTTTTATTGAGTTAATAAATCTATTTAAAGCAAAAGAGAGCTGAGAACAGAGAGTTGAGAATCGCTTTATTATAGTAACTCTCAACTTTCAACTCTCAACTCTCCACTTAAAGTATATTAAGCTTCTTCGTCTTTACCGATGAAAGCGGCAGCTTTAGCAGCATTGATTGCGTCTTCTTCCGCTTTATCCATGCGTGCTTTGGTAGTTTTTTTCTTAGCAGCTTTCGGTGCGTTTTCACCAGCAGCTTCCATGTCTACCTTTTCAGCTTTTCTTTCTTCCAAACCTTCTGCCATAGCAGCGCAGCAAGCATCCAAGATAACTTCTACAGACTTAGTAGCGTCGTCGTTAGCTGGGATTACGAAATCTACGTTTGAAGGATCTGAGTTTGTATCAACGATAGCAAATACAGGAATACCCAAACGGTTAGCTTCGCGAACTGCGATGTTTTCTTTCAATACGTCGATAACGAACAATGCAGATGGCAAACGAGTCAAATCAGCGATAGAACCCAAGTTCTTTTCCAACTTAGCACGCTGACGAGAAATCTGCAGAACTTCTCTCTTAGACAAGTTAGAGTAAGTACCATCGTTAGTCAACTTATCGATAGTAGCCATTTTCTTGATAGCCTTACGGATAGTCGGGAAGTTAGTCAACATACCACCCGGCCAGCGTTCGATAACATAAGGCATGTTTACAGAAGCAGCTTTTTCAGCTACTACCTGTTTAGCTTGTTTCTTAGTAGCGACAAACAGGACTTTCTTTCCTGATTTAGCGATTTGTTTCAAAGCTTCAGCAGCTTCTTCTACTTTTACAACGGTTTTGTTCAAGTCGATGATGTGAATACCGTTGCGTTCCATGAAAATATAAGGAGCCATTGCAGGGTTCCACTTTCTCTTCAAATGTCCGAAGTGGCAACCAGCCTCCAATAATGTATCAAAATTTACTCTTGACATTGTTTTAATCTTTAAATCGTTTACTTTCTTTTTTGTTAATTAAACCAACTATCGGGTAGTTTCTCCACAAACCCTTGTAAGGAAAATCCCGATGGTTTAGATACTAAACGCTTTCATTTAAGTTTTTGAGTTTCTAAGTTTTCTGAGTTAGTCATAAGTGTATACAAACCGATTACTTGCAACAAACTTATCAACTTACAAACTAATAAACTCAAAAGCTTAACGTTTACTGAACTGGAATCTTCTACGTGCTTTAGGACGTCCTGGTTTCTTACGTTCAACTTCACGAGGATCGCGAGTCATGAAACCTTCAGCACGAAGAGCTTTCTTATCTTCCGGGTTGATTTTAACCAGTGCACGAGCAATTGCCAAACGCAAAGCCTGAGACTGACCAGTGAAACCACCACCGCAAAGATTTACTTTGATATCATATTTTTCAGCCACTTCCAATTTATTCAACGGCTGTTTTACTACATACTGCAGAATAGTTGATGGAAAGTACTGTGCAAGGTCTCTCTTGTTAATAGTAATCTTTCCTGTACCTTCGCTTACGAAAACGCGTGCGATAGCGCTTTTACGTCTACCTAATGCATTTACTACTTCCATTCTTTATTATTTAAGTGTGTTAATATCAATTACTTTCGGAGTCTGAGCTTCGTGTTTGTGTTCAGCACCTTCGTACACATACAAGTTACCCAGCAACTTAGCTCCCAGACGATTCTTAGGAAGCATACCTTTAACTACTTTCTTCATCAATTTTTCAGCGCCATTCGGTTTAGCCATCAAGCGAGCAGGAGTGATTTCACGCTGACCACCTGGATAACCAGTGTAGCTCAGGTAAACTTTATCATTCCACTTATTACCTGTAAATTTCACTTTGTCTGCATTGATGATAATTACGTTATCACCGCAGTCTACATGAGGGGTGAAGTTTGGTTTGTACTTACCTCTCAACAACTTTGCAACTTTAGCACCGAGACGGCCTACAACCTGATCGGTAGCATCAACTACAACCCATTCTTTTGTTGCAGTTTCCTTGTTTGCAGAAATGGTCTTGTAACTTAAAGTATCCACTCTTAAATTCTTTTTTAAATGTTACTACTAAAAAACAATTTCCTCCTATCTCATCCTTCCGGACAATGAAGAACAAGATGCTCAGAATTAAAAATTTATCACTATTTGATAATAATCGGCTTGCAAAGGTACGACTTTTCCTTGAACCCTCAAAGATTTTATATATTTTTTTCTTTCTGCAAATGATTGAGTTTTAACGAATACACAATTTCAGCACAGATTGCAAACACTCTTCTTCCCTAGAGGCGTTCCTCCCTATATACCAATCTAAAATATCTCATTTCAAATTGCATGTTTCACTTTTTTTCCTTATCTTGCTACAAAGATAATTTAACAGATATGTTTGTTACATCTGGAGTTTATCTTAATACAAGGTCATTCCATCACACCATTCTTATAAATACAATTACAATTGCAATTTTAAATACACCGCAGATACAAACAAACCTTAAAACATTTCGCCATGTCAAATTACAGTATTTTTATACTTATCTTATTCTTGTTTCTGGCAGTCCTCATCATTGCCATCCTTGACATCATGAAGAATACGAAACTGAGTAATGGTGCCAAAGCGCTATGGATTGCAATAATCCTGCTTTTTCAAATCATAGGAGCAGCCATCTATTATTTATCAGCTCCACGGGACAATTCATCTCGTGCATAACCTATCCTCCTTTCCAGCATAAAAAGAGCGAAGTACATTTCCAAGACTTTTGTACTTCGCTCTTTGCTTATTTTATCAACGGATAATGTTCTCCGGATATTCTTCCGGCATTTCTACCCGCTTCCATATTTCATAGCACCATGAATCCACCTGATTGCCGTCTTTGTCATGAGTCAGGAAGTATTTGATATACATCAAATCTCCCCCTTCTTCCAATTTAAAATGAAGTTCATTCTTTTTCCCATCCAATTGAGGAAGATGAATGTTCTTTTCAATGGTTTCAGAATACACTTCAGGTGATTCTACCTTATAAGTGCCATAACCTATTATAATAGCCCCCTGCGGCATCATCACCAAATTACAGAAACGTCCGTCGTCGGAAAGAATCTTAAGAGAATTACTTGTTTTTAATTCACCTGGTATATCGGGCGAACTCGAACGATAAAAACACATTTGCCAAACACCATTCAGTGTTACCGGCACTTTTTCCTCAATATCCTGTGCCACAACCGTACTCATTGTACCCAGCAGCATAGCTACCATCAATGATAAGAAATAACGGATTTTCATAATTATATGTATTAGAGTTCATCTGCTAAGGGTTCACACACAAATATAACAAATTTATTTTAAAATACGCTGTTTTTCATCAAATTATTACCAGTAATTTAATTTATCCTTTCAACACACATTCTATCTACATGCCTCCATAATCCCTTCTTTTATCCGACAATATAAAAAAAGCGTCTTACCGGCCTTTCAGCCAACAAGACGCCCTAACAGTTTATTCAAAAAAAAACGATTATTAGAATTCTGCGTTACGTGGAGTACGTGGGAATGGTATTACATCACGAATATTAGCCATACCCGTTACGAAGAGCAACAAACGTTCAAATCCAAGTCCGAATCCAGAATGAGGACATGAACCGTACTTACGAGTATCCAGATACCACCACATATCTTTCATTGGGATATTCAATTCCTGGATACGAGTCAGCAGTTTGTCATAATCGGCTTCACGTTCAGATCCACCAATGATTTCACCAATTTTCGGGAATAACACATCCATTGCACGGACAGTCTTACCATCTTCGTTCTGCTTCATATAGAATGCCTTGATTTCCTTCGGATAATCAGTCAGAATAACCGGACGTTTGAAGTGTTCTTCCACCAAGTAACGTTCGTGTTCCGAAGCCAAGTCTACACCCCAATATACCGGGAATTCAAACTTATGTCCTTTCGCAACAGCCTCTTCCAAGATCTTGATACCTTCTGTATAAGGCAAGCGTACGAATGATTCTTTCAACACGCCCTGCAGACGCTCAATCAAGCCTTTATCAAACATATCATTCAGGAACTTCACATCATCGTAGCAGTTGTCGAGTGCCCACTGCACACAATACTTGATAAAGTCCTCAGCCAAATCCATGTTATCATTGATATCATTGAAAGCCACTTCCGGTTCAATCATCCAGAACTCAGCCAAGTGACGCGGTGTATTCGAGTTTTCTGCACGGAATGTAGGGCCAAATGTATAGATAGCACCCAATGCAGTAGCAGCCAACTCACCTTCAAGCTGTCCAGACACAGTCAAACTTGCCTGTTTGCCGAAGAAGTCGTTGTCGTAAATGATAGAACCGTTTTCATCCTTCTTCAAATCATACAAGTTCATGGTAGTAACCTGGAACATCTGTCCTGCACCTTCACAGTCGGATGCCGTAATCAGCGGAGTATGGAAATAGAAGAATCCGCGTTCGTGGAAGAACTTGTGAATAGCAATCGCCATATTGTGACGGATACGGAACACAGCTCCAAAAGTATTGGTACGAGGACGCAAGTGAGCGATTTCACGAAGGAACTCCATAGAGTGTCCTTTTTTCTGAAGTGGATAAGTATTATCACAAACACCCAGCACTTCAATCTCACGAGCCTGAATTTCGGCAGCCTGTCCGGCACCTACCGATTCCACCAATTCACCGTTTACACTGATACATGCACCGGTTGTAATCTGTTTCAGCATGTCTTCATCAAAGTTAGCCAAATCCACTACCACCTGTACATTATTTATAGTAGAACCATCATTCAGCGCGATAAAGTTTACCTGTTTGCTACCACGACGAGTACGCACCCAACCTTTCACATTGACCATTGCACCGAAATCACGGCGTTTCAAAAGGTCTACAATTTTTGTTCTACGAATTGTTTCCATTTGTCTGTTATTTAATGATTGAAATAAAACAACCCCACTACACTTCCCATCGTTACGAACGCCAACGAAGAATCTGCAAAACCAACCAATGATCTACAGACTCTTCGTTACCGTTTTTTCAATATAGTGAAATCATTCCATATATTAATAATTATTCAAAAGATCCCATACGAAGCATGTTCACTTCCTGCTCTGTCAGATAACGCCAATCGCCACGGCGCAAGCCCTTCTTAGTAAGTCCGGCAAAATATACGCGGTCCAGTTTAATGACGCGATAACCGAGCGATTCAAAGATACGGCGCACGATACGGTTCTTTCCTGAATGGATTTCGATACCCACCTGAGACTTGTCCGTATCAGAAGCATAACTGATAGCATCTGCATGAATTTCTCCATCATCCAGTGTGATACCCTGCACAATCTGATCCAAATCAGCCTTTGTTACATTCTTATCACAGTATACATGATAGATTTTCTTCTTCAGATATTTAGGATGAGTCAGTTTAGAAGCCAGATCACCATCGTTTGTCAGCAACAGCACACCAGTTGTATTACGGTCCAGGCGACCTACCGGATAGATACGTTCCTTGCAGGCACCCTTCACAAAATCCATCACAGTCTTACGTTCCTGTGGGTCATCCGAAGTAGTTACGCAGTCTTTCGGTTTGTTCAGCAACACATACACCTTACGCTCTACGCTTACCGGCTGGTCGTGGAACTTCACCTCATCCGTACGTTTAATCTTAGTACCCAATTCTGTAACTACCACTCCATTTACAGAAACAACTCCTGCTGTAATGAATTCGTCTGCCTCACGACGAGAGCAAATACCAGCATTAGCCAAGAACTTATTCAAACGGATCGGTTCGTTCGGATCAGTCAGAATATCCTTGTACTCAATCTGTTTCTTCATGCTATATTTTGCATTCGGATTGTAATCGGCAGTACGCGGGCGGAAATTACCCTGCTGACGACCATATCCTCCCTGCTGTCCGGGAGCAAAGCGCGGACGCGGCTGACGGTTTCCATAACCCTGCTGTTCGCCACCATTGTTAAAACGCGGACGATAAGCACGCTGTGCCTGATCACCTCCTTCATTATTATTAAAGCGTGGATTATAAGAACGCTGCGGACGGTTACCATTGTTAAAGCGCGGGTTATAAGAAGAACGCTCACCGTTTTCATTATTACCATAAGCCGGACGATTTCCGTAAGAGCGCTGCGGGCGATTGTTACCGTAAGAGCGCTGCGGACGGTCCTCATTATTATTATTGAAGCGAGGATTATAAGAAGAGCGATAAGGACGATCTCCATTCTCACGATTCGCACCATAAGAACGGCGTCCATAGCTGTTTCCACCTTCACTTCTGTTGTATTTGTTATATCCTTCTCTGTTGTAAGACTTGTAACCATCACGGTTATACTGGGTGTTTTCACCTCCGTCTTGTCTGTTTTCTCTTTCTGGCATCATAATTTCTTTTTCTTATATAATTAATATTAAACCCTCTCGGGCTGTTTTTTACATACCTGTATAGTTATGAGGAGTAATTGCACGTAATTCTTTCTTCACATCCTCGCTCACTTCCAGTGTTTCAATAAAATCTTTAATTGAAGCTTCATTGATAGCCTGATTAGTACGAGTCAGCGCTTTCAGTGCTTCATAAGGATGAGGATAAGCCTCACGGCGCAAAATAGTCTGAATAGCTTCGGCTACTACACTCCAGCAGTTATCCAGATCTTCATAAATCTTATGTTCGTTCAGCAGCAGTTTGCCCAATCCTTTCAAAGAACTCTGAATAGCAATGATAGTATGTCCGAACGGCACACCGATGTTTCTCAATACTGTAGAGTCTGTCAGGTCGCGCTGCAAACGAGATACCGGCAACTTGCTTGACAAGTGTTCAAAGACTGCATTAGCCATACCCAAGTTTCCTTCTGCATTTTCAAAGTCAATCGGATTCACCTTGTGAGGCATTGCACTCGAACCAACTTCTCCGGCTTTGATCTTCTGTTTGAAGTATTCCATAGAAATATATTGCCAGAAGTCGCGGTTCATATCAATCATAATGGTATTGATACGCTTCATTGCATCGAAGATTGCTCCCAAGTTGTCGTAGTTGGAAATCTGGGTTGTATATTCTTCACGTTCCAATCCCAATTTTTCAGCCACGAAACGATTACCGAATGCTTTCCAGTCGAATTCCGGATAAGCCACATGATGTGCGTTATAGTTTCCGGTTGCACCACCAAATTTCGCGGTGATAGGACAAGCTTTCAATACAGCCAACTGACGGTTCAAGCGATATGCAAAAACCATAACTTCCTTACCCAGACGAGTCGGAGAAGCCGGCTGTCCGTGAGTTTTAGCCAACATCGGAATATTTGCCCATTCTTCTGCATATGCGGTAAGCTGGGCAATCAGTTTTTCGATTTGAGGATAATACACTTCTTCCAGTGCATCCTTGATTGACAAAGGCACTGAAGTATTGTTGATATCCTGTGAAGTCAGACCAAAGTGGATAAACTCTTTATAAGCCTCCAGTCCTCCCAGTTTATCAAACTGTTCCTTGATGAAATACTCAACCGCTTTTACATCATGATTGGTTACACTCTCAATCTCCTTGATACGTCCGGCATCTGCTTCCGAGAAATTACGATAGATGTCACGCAAAGACTCAAAGCGAGCAGGATCCAATGATTTCAACTGCGGCAAAGGCAGTTCGCATAAAGTAATAAAATATTCAATTTCTACCTGCACACGATATTTAATCAGTGCATATTCTGAAAAATAAGCAGCCAAAGCTCCCGCTTTGCCTCTGTATCGCCCATCAATAGGTGATATAGCCGTGAGTAAATCAAGCTCCATTATAATACTTTACTTTACAAATTAAAATTCGGTATACAAAACTGCCTTTCATTTGCAGTCTATGAGGTTGCAAAAATAATGCTTTTTCCCGAGTTAACAGCTCTAATACAGAAAACTTTAGTATTTATTTTACAATTATTTCCATTTGTTGTAATGAACCCGAGTTTCATCCCACTTATCCTTAGGAGTAAAAGAGCCGTCGGGATAGCCTACCGGTATGACGCACAACGGACTGATTTGCTCAGGCAACTGCAGGTATTTTTTCACAATTCCCATTCTGTCCTGATAAGGATAAGCTGCTGTCCATACAGTTCCCAAGCCCAGAGCCTTAGCAGAAAGAAGAATATTCTGAGCTGCTGCAGAGCAATCCAGATACCAATATTCCGACTTGGTTGTATCAGCCGCCACTACTATGGCCATCGGAGCGGTAGCCAGCATCTTGGCATTCGACAAAGAAGCAGCCAGAGAATCCAGCAAAGCACGGTCGTTCACCACCACAAACTCCCAGGGCCGGCGATCCATTCCACTGGGTGCAGCCATTGCCGCACGCAATATTTTATCCACCTTTTCCTGCTCTACCGCCTTTCCCTGCACATATTTACGCACACTGGTACGCTGTGCTATGGTTTGTAAAGCATCCACCGGTTGAGACTCCTGATTTTTCTGTTCAGACTGGCAGGAAACCGCCAGACACAAAGCCGCTGCAGCAGCAAACATAAGAATATTCTTTTTCATAGTCGTATATTTTACTCAATGGAATGTAAATATACGCATAATACTTCAATTATTCATTTATCCACAAGTTATTAACAAGTAGCATAAACCTGTTAATAACTAAAAACACATTGTTTATCTGACACTTATAAAGTTATTAACCGATTTATCCACTCTACTTATCCACAAAAAAGTACACCCCTGTTAATAACTATATCAGATATCAACAGGGGTGAATCTATCAATTAGAGGTAGCATCAGAAGCCAACGGCATCCTATTTAGTCATTTTCATGATCCATGTCAATCAAGTTGTACTTCAAGTCAAACTTCAGCTCCCAGAAATTCGAGAGTCTTACTTCGTATTCGTAGCGGTCTTTTTCAATGGACAATACATTTGCATCCGGATAATTGGTTTTTACATGATTACGGATTTGAGCCGGCACAACCTGCATAGGCACTGTGCTACGGCGGCATTTAATTTCTTTCCACTGACCATCTTTTTGGAAATCAATTTTATCGCCATTCAGGAACATCACGCTATATTCGGTACCGAACCAATCTTTTTCCATCTTGACAAAAGCAATTTTCAAATCCGGGAAATTCTGTTTTACAAACTGCTGAGCAGTCTGGGGCAGTTGCTCAAAAGTAATCGGCTTGTCATTATCCGCCATAGCTACTTGCATTGTCAACACACACATCAGTAAAAACATAAACTTTTTCATATCGCTTTTCATTTTTAAATTAATACTCGTTTTATTTTTCATACTGCAAACTAAAGCACCAATTCTGAAAAGAAATAGGAATAATCTACTTTTTCTCATCCTCATCAAAAATAAATTTGCTACTTTTGCACGGTTTTCAATAAAAAGGTACAAAGAATATGGAATTACCCAAAGATCCGATGATGCTGTTCAGCCTCATCAACATGAAGCTACGCGACTTCTATCCTTCACTCGACGCATTGTGTGAAGATTTAAATGTCAGCAAAGAAGAAATTGTAAATCAATTGAAAGAAGCCGGATTTGAATACAATGCAGAAATGAATAAATTCTGGTAATCTTTTCTTTTTTTGCAAGACAAATGTGGAGTACCGGCTTTTCAAAGTGTTATTGAAAAGCCTTTTTTTATATCATATTTTCCCGATTTCGTTTTTTCCGCTAACCGACACTTTGAGCAAAAATCTCCTTCCTGAGGGGAAAGGATGCTTTTCTTTACGAAAAGTTCTTTTAAATTCATGCTATTCAACATATTTTTCATACGGTTTATTGACTGAAAAAGAACTGGTATCACAAGGTTTTTCTTCTTGTATCGTTGGGTAACGCGACTTGTATCGTCGGGCAACGTGACCCGTCGCGTACGCTCACGCGATCAGTCGCATAAAAACCCCCTTCAGCACCCCACTTTTTATACCTTTATTAACAATTCATATTACAAACCCAGCCTTTAATCTATACAATTTCAATTTAACACAATGTTTGTTTTTGCCCCAGTTGCCATCATATAAAAAGAATATCCCTCTATTTTCCTACATGAAAACACAAAAATACGGGCGAAGCTATCTTTTTTCAATTTCACCAACTTCCAAAAACGCCCTTCTTTTTCACCAGCCTCGCATCCGAGGACAAATAACGCTATATACAAGCCTCTGATTTGACATTTTGAAATTTCTATTTCTTCAGCTTTTCCCTTCGCACAACATTGACAATTTGTAATTTTCACCCCTAATCAGCAGAAAACAAAAAAAGAGGAATCGCCGTCATTACACCGACCGGCAACCCCTCTCTCATATAAAGCCAACAAACACTTACTGATTATCCTTCGCACGTATTTCTACACGGCGAATCTTTCCACTGATTGTCTTAGGCAATTCGTCTACAAATTCAATCACACGAGGATATTTATACGGAGCTGTTACACGTTTTACATGATCTTGCAAATCCTTTACAAGTTCAGCCCCAGCACGTTCCTTATAATCTTTTGCCAATACGATAGTAGCCTTTACCACCTGCCCACGTATCTCATCGGGAACTCCAGTGATAGCACATTCTACCACAGCCGGATGAGTCATCAAGGCACTTTCTACTTCGAACGGGCCGATACGGTATCCAGAACTCTTGATTACATCGTCTGCGCGACCGACAAACCAGTAATATCCGTCTTCATCACGCCAAGCCACGTCACCTGTATAATAAATACCATCGTGCCAAGCTTCACGGGTAAGCACTTCGTCCCGATAATATTCTTTAAACAAGCCCAATGGTTTTCCCTTATCTGTGCGCACTACAATCTGACCTTGTTCTCCGTCCTCTGCCGAACGGCCGTCCGGTGTCAGCAAATCAATGTCATACTGCGGATTTGGTACACCCATACTTCCCGGTTTCGGTTCCATCCATGGGAAAGTAGCCAAAGTCAAAGCTGTTTCTGTCTGCCCGAAACCTTCCATCAGACGGATACCGGTAATCTTCTTGAATGTATCGTATACAGAATAGTTCAACGCCTCACCTGCTGTAGTACAATATTCCAATGAAGACAAATCGTATTTTGTAATATCCTCACGAATCAGGAAACGGTAAATAGTAGGAGGTGCACACAGAGATGTGATATGATAATCCTGAATCTTCTGCAAGATATCGGCAGGAGTAAATTTCTCATGATCGTACACAAAGATATTTGCACCGGCAATCATCTGTCCATAAAGTTTTCCCCATACGGCTTTTCCCCATCCCGTATCGGCAATAGTCAGATGCAAACTGTTTTCGTGCAGATTATGCCAGAAACTTCCGGTTGCAATATGTCCCAACGGATACGTAAAGTCGTGAGCCACCATCTTAGGCTCTCCCGTTGTTCCCGAAGTAAAATACATCAGCGAAATATCGTCGTTTGTATTAGCCTGTGCAGGACGCACAAAAGGTGCAGCCTGCTCTATTCCCTTATGGAAATCTTCGAAACCTTCCGGGTATTCCGGACCTACGCTCACCAGCTTCTCTACACTGGGCGATTGCGGCATGGCATCTATAATATGCCGGGTAATCACATCTTCGCCGGCAGCAACAATCATCTTGATGGTAGCCGCATTACAACGATACACAATATCCTTTTTAGTCAGCAAGTGAGTAGCCGGAATCACCACTGCACCCAATTTATGCAAAGCGATAATGGAAAACCAGAATTCATAGCGTCTTTTCAGAATCAGCATCACCTTATCGCCGTGTCCGATACCCAGACTCTGAAAATACGAAGCAGTACGGTCTGTCTCGCGCTTCAGGTCTGCATAGGTAAACTGGATATGTTCTCCTTTATCGTTTGTCCAAAGCAAAGCTTTTTTATCCGGACACTCTGTAGCCCATGCATCTACTACATCGTAACCGAAGTTGAAGACCTCCGGAACCTTGATTTTAAAATGTGCAATAAAATCTTCCTGAGAGGTAAAATGAGTTTGTTCTACAAATCTTTCTAACATATACTCTTTAAATTATATTATGACATGACTACGGCCAGAAACTTAACAGCCTTGCCATCGAGAGCTTTCATTCCATGAGGCAAGGACGAATCAAAATAAAGGCTGTCTCCTGTTTCCAATACTAATTCTTTTCCATTTATACTCAAAAGCATGCGCCCTTCAATAACCATATTAAACTCTTGTCCGCGATGGGTATTGTAAAACATCGGTGTATCTTCCGGTTTCGGCTCTACCGTTACCAGGAAAGGATCTGCCTTACGGTCTTTAAAACCCGAAGCCAAAGACTGATATTTATAAGCTTTTGTACGCTCTACCGAAACTCCGGTTCCCCAACGTGTCAAGAAATAAGAACTCATTTTAGGTTCTTCACCAAACATCAGCACATCCAGAGGAATATCAAAGTGGCGGGCCACTTGCTGCAACATACTTACAGAGATATCACCTTCCCCCGACTCCATCAACTGGTATTGCTCAATACCCAATCCACACTGAGCTGCCATTTCTTCTACACTCAAATCAAGTGCATCCCGCAATCCACGAATGCGTTCTGCTATTTGTTTTATCTGTTCGTCCATAGTTCGATCTTTTAGTTTTCCGCTCAAAATTACGAAAGATTACGGGAAATCAAGAAAAATATTCCGAACTTTGTCGTGTAAAAAACAAAATGATGATAAAACAGGACTATTTAATACGAATTATTCAAGAAATATTCACTGCCATTGCCAACATGCTGCTAAAACGAAAGAAAATAACACAAAAGGAATGGAGTGAATATGAAGATACAGCCCAGAAAATATTGGGGGTAAACATGATACAACTGCAAACCATGAGGGCCGAAGATATTCTTTCTTTATATGATACACAGGCCGACTTGGAGAAGATAGAACTGGCTGCAATGATAATGCTGAAGATAGCCGATGAAACCGAAGACGACCTGCTGCTTAAAACCAAACTGCAACAGGACGGTTTAAATCTTTTGGAATATGTACAGACACACGGAACAACTTATTCTCTGCAACGGCAATTGCTTATCAATCTCTTGAAGATTCCCCGATAAGCCTCCGCTCCGCTTCACTTCCAGGCATCGGCTATCCGAATAACGTTTTACATTGCTTTAAAATGACTCCAGATACAAATAATCGTAATGTACCAACGGTTTCTGGCCATGCTTACCTATCATCTGCAATGCCTGCTCCGCATCGACGGAGATTCTTCCCAAGCCGATTTGTTCTCCTTTTTCATCCAGCACAGAGACCAAATCATCTTTTTCAAAATCACCTTTTACACTTGTTACTCCCACCGGAAGAATACTGACAGCTTTTTCTCCCTTTACTGCCTCTACCGCCTGCTTACTTAAATGAAGCTCTCCTTTAGTAAAGCCTTCGCTATGAGCAATCCATTTTTTCAGACTTGAAACGTTTTCTGCAGCAGGCAGAAAACGGGTGCATACAACTTCTTCCGGATTCTGCAGCAAATCGGTCAGAATATGGTCTTTCTTTCCGTTTGCTATCATTACTGTAATACCTTCTGCAGCTACCTTTCGGGCTATAGTGGATTTAGTAAGCATGCCTCCTCTTCCAAATCCCGACTTCTCGGTTTGTATATAATCGGATAAATCTTTATCCGGCTCTACGGAACGAATTACAGTTGTATCCGGACTGGAAAGCGGTCCGTTGTAAATCCCATCCACATTACTCAGAATAATCAGAGCTTGCACCCCCATCATGGAAGCAATCAGACCGGAAAGTTCATCATTGTCTGTAAACATCAGTTCAGTGACAGATATCGTATCGTTTTCGTTGACAATAGGAATTACCCCATTCTCCAACATCACACGCATACAATTGCGCTGGTTGAGATAATGACGGCGGGTTCCGAAGCTCTCTTTGGTAGTAAGCACCTGCCCTACCGTAATACCATGTTCACGAAACAATTCATAATAACGGTTTATAAGCTTAGCCTGCCCAACAGCCGAATACAGCTGACGTTGCTCCACGCAATCGAGTTTACGGGAAACCTTCAGTTCACTGCGACCGGAAGCAACCGCTCCGGAAGAAATCAGCACAAGTTCTACACCCGCACGGTGAAGTTCAGCCATCTGGTCTACAAGCCCCGACATACGGGTAATATCCAATGTGCCGTCTTTACGGGTCAGTACATTACTGCCTATTTTTATTGCGACTTTTGTAAAGTGAAAATTTTGTTTTTCCATTGCTTGTTTTAAACTTCAGATAAGAAATCACATATAAAAACTTTCAGAAACATCACATTCTGCACAATTTTACTTACAAATATAGAAAATACAAAGAAAAAAGAAAACAATTTATCACAATTATACAGAAAGTAATATACATTTACAATATATGTATTCAGGACGGCCACTCACAAAAGCTGCCACGTATATTCTATCGGCAATTACTAAATTGCTCATTATTTCCTCAATATTTTTTCATAAAACAAAGGTTGGCAGTTCACTTTCAAGAAGTATACAACTTACTTCTCCCAGCCAACCCTATACTGAAAATCAATAAATTACAAAACAGAAATCTTACTTTACATCTTTACTTACCTATTCAGTCCATAAAAGAAGCACCTATCTTTGCAGCAAAGGATTTTCAATTCATCTAGTGTTAACTTTTAAATTAAATTTATGAGAACAAAAGTAAATTGTATGCAGGTTATGAGAAGTACTCTGACCTTCTTCAGCCTAATGTTTCTCTGCACATTGAATGCTTTAGCCCAACAGTTCAATGTAACAGGTAATGTAAAAGATGCTTTGGGTGAGTCCATCATCGGAGCAAGTATTTTAGTAAAAGGAACCACCAATGGAACAATTACAGACTTTGATGGAAACTTCTCACTAAGTAATGTGAACAAAGGCAGCGTATTGGAAATTTCTTATATCGGATACGTGTCTCAGTCTATTTCTATAACCGATGAAAAGCCACTTCAGATTATTTTAAAAGAAGACTCTGAAACATTAGAGGAAGTTGTTGTTGTAGGTTATGGCGTACAGAAAAAAGCAAACCTGACAGGAGCCGTTACTTCTATGAAAAGCAACGAACTGCTGAAATCAAGATCTGCCAATGCTACAACTGCACTTGTAGGACACATGCCGGGTCTTATCTCCAAACAGGCCAGTGGAGAGCCAGGAGCTGATGACGCCAGTATATTTATCCGCGGTATAGCAACCTTTCAGGGAGATACCTCTCCTGCATACATCATTGATGGAATAGAACGTACTTCTGCAGACTTTGCACGTATGGATCCTAATGATATTGAATCAATCAATGTACTGAAAGATGCAGCTTCTGCAGCCATCTTCGGTATGCGTGGTGCAAATGGGGTAATTGTTATCACCACCAAACGAGGCACAGACGGAAAAGCCAGCATCAAATATTCTGGCAGCGTATCTATTCAATCGCCTACCAAACTTCCTGAATTCGCAAACTCATACGACTATGCCCGTCTGGCTAACCAATATTTCGGCAGTGAGATTTATTCGGAAGAAGCTATACAAAAATACAAGGATGGCTCTGACCCCGAACTATATCCTAATACAAACTGGTATGACGAGATGCTTACCAAAAACGCAATTCAGAACCAACATAACATCTCAGTTTCCGGAGGTAACGAAAAACTTCGTTATTACGTTAGTGGTGGTTTCTTAAACCAAGGTGGTTTATGGGAAGACTTGAACTACAAACGATATAACTTACGCAGTAACATCGATGCACAAATCAGCCAGACTACACGCCTTGGAGTAGATATATCAGGCCGTCTGGAAAAATCATTAAACTCGGGTAGTGGCTACACCATTTTCAAGGAACTTGTGCGCAATACTCCTGTATTATTATGCCGTTATCCGGACGGAACATTTGCATTCCCAGATGCTACTCATCCTAATATTGTAGCAGCAAACCAACCTGGAGGAAGTTACAGCAAAGGTGAAACTTTTGTGGTAGACGCAAGAGTAGAACTGGAACAGAAATTAGATTTCATCACTGAAGGATTGTCGGCTAAAGGAGTTATATCATATAGCCGGAATAACTATACCAACAAAGCGTGGAGCGTATCTCCTTATGTATACACTAAAAATGAAAACAACGAATATGTACTGAATCCTCGTACAAGCCCTTCGCTTAATCTAGCACAAAATCAAACGAATTATCAGGAATATCAGCTTCAGGCAAACTACAACCGTTCATTCGGACTGCATAATGTAACAGCAATGGCTATGGTACTGGCACGAAAAGGATTCAGTTCTGTATCCAATATGTTCCGCAACTCTTTCGACTCTGAGATATTAGACCAGATTAATGCCGGAAATACAGACGGACAAACTATGAATGCCGTAGATAGTGAAACAGCCAGAGCAAGTTATATGGCACGTATAAACTATAACTATGCATCTAAATATTTGGTTGAATTCAACATCCGCCGTGATGGTTCCGAAAACTTTGCTCCAGACAAACGATGGGGAACTTTTGCCTCTGCGTCTTTAGGATGGGTTGTTTCGGAAGAACCATTTTTCGAAAATCTGAAAAACACGATCAACTTCTTAAAACTTCGTGGTTCTTATGGTACTTTAGGAAATGACAATACCGGTGGAGTTAGCTTCCCATTCTATAGTCGCTTTGAATTATATCAGGGTGCAGTAGCCAGCAACGGATTCATGAACAACTTGGGAGACTACGCTTTTGGAGATCTTGTAACCAAAGGACTTGTTCCCGGAGCTATTGCAAATAGTCTTGCAACTTGGGAAAAATCAAATAAAGCTAACATCGCTTTGGATGCAACCTTATTCAACAACTTAAATTTCACTATAGATTTCTTTACAGAAAGAAGAACTAATATCCTGACACAGCGTACAGCCGAAATTCCATCTTCATTTGGAGGAATCCTTCCATTGGAAAACATTGGAATAGTGGATAATAAAGGCGTTGACTTTTCATTAAACTATCACAACTCGATTGGTAAAGTCAACTACACGATAGGTGGTAATTTCACTTTTGCAAGAAACAAGATTGTAGAAATGGCAGAAGCAGAAGGTACGTCTGAATACATGCGTAAAACAGGACGCCCAATCAACGGGTACTATGGCTATAAAACAGACGGAATTTTCCAGTCACAGGAAGAAATAGACCATTATGCCAAGCAAGAAGTAGCTGGAGCAGGATACGAAACTCAGATTGGAGATATCAAATATGTAGATGTAGACGGTAACGGAGTGGTCAACTCGGATGATATGACCTATTTAGGATATGGAAATATCCCTGAAATCATTTATGGAATCAACGGTTCATTAAACTGGAAGAATTTCGATTTCAGCTTCCTGATGCAAGGAGCTGCTCATGCACAAGTTTACCTGAAAGGAGGAATTGTCTTACCTTACTTCAATCAGGGAAATCTGCCGCAATTCTGGGTAGATGAAGCTTGGACTGAGGAAAATCCCAGCAACCGCTATCCAAGACTGGCCGAATCTGTACACAACTTCCCGGCAACCGATGTTCCTGGTGTACAAACCTACCTTTACGATGCATCTTACTTAAGATTGAAGAATATAGAAGTAGGTTATACATTCCCTACATCTTGGTTAAGCCATATCGGAGTATCCAGTGCCAGAGTTTATGTAAATGCACAAAACCTGTTCACAATTTCGGATGTTCCGCAAATCGACCCGGAAAACACAGAACCGGAAGGATGGACATATCCGCAAATGAAGTCATTTAACTTCGGTTTATCACTACAGTTCTAACTCCAAAAACAAAAGAATTATGAAATCTATAAAAAACTACATATTAATGGCCACATTAATGTTGTCGGCCGGATGTTCAGATATGCTTGATGTCAAACCAACTACATTTATTTCGGATCAAGCAATTTGGGAGGATGCTAATTTAATCAACCAGTTTGTGGCTAATACTTACGGTTCTATGCTTTGTGGATTTAACCGATGTACTGCCGGATATGGCCAAACATGGTCTATGTCATGGGCTGGAAACCTGGATGCAGCTACAGATGATTTTACCAGTGTAGCAGATTCTCCTATCTATACTCAGCTTAACAAAGATGCCATAACTGCACAAAGTTGTCCTTTCATCGAAGAAATTTGGACTCAGGAATACATCGTTATACGTAAATGCAATATTCTCATCCAGCAAATCCCATCAGTGGATGAAGCGATTCTAAACGCCAAAGAAAAAGAAAGAATTATTACAGAAGCTCGTTTTCTGCGTGCCTTCTGTTACTTTGAACTGGGAAGAACTTTTGGTAAAGCTCCTCTCATTTTAGAACCTCAAGATTTGAACGATAACCTGCAAGTACCGCCAGCTTCATTTGCAGATATTGTGGACTTTATCGTAGAAGAATGCGATCTATATGCGAATAACCTGCCTACAGAATACGATAAAGAAATGAACGGTCATGCAACAAAAGGTGCTTTCCTTGCCTTGAAATCGCGGGCACTACTTTATTTGGCCAGTCCGCTCAACAGCGAAGATGACTCTCAGAAATGGGCCGCAGCAGCAGAAGCAGCAAAAGCGGTAATGAGTCTACAGAAATATGAACTTTATAAGACAGGAGAAACTCCCTATTATTCAATGTCCTTCGACAAGACTACAGCCAATAAGGAGATTATCTTCGAACGTAGATTTTCTTTTCCCGACGCCCCACACAACATCCACATGATGTGGAGTTTAGGAGGAGCAGACGGTTCATGGAACGGATTGTATCCCACACAAAACTTAGTGAATGCGTATGAAAGAAAAGACGGACAAAGTGTTTCACTTCAAGATCCTTATGCCAATCTCGACAATCGTTTCTATCAAAGTATCATATATCATGGATCGGAATGGGAAGACCAAAATATTTCTATGGTAGAAAACCTGATAGATGATACAAAAAACGGAAACTATAAACCGGAGATAGGAAAAGCCAGATGTGGTTATGGTCCTAAAAAGTTCATAGAGGAATTACCTATTTCTACCAATCTTTACAGTGGCTATGCACAGAGTAACAACTTCCCTTATTTCCGTTATGCAGAAATTCTTCTGAATTATGCAGAAGCTCAAAATGAAGCCCTTCCCGCTCCCGACCAGTCTGTATATGACGCAGTCAATGAGATTCGCGAAAGAGCCGGATTGAAAGATTTACCTGCCAACCTTACAAAAGAACAAATGCGGGCAAAAATCAAAAACGAAAGAAGACTGGAACTTCTTCTTGAAGAACACCGCTTCTACGATTTACGCCGCTGGAAAGATGGAGATATACTTAAACAGCCTATTTTAGGGATGAAGGTATACGACAGAGAAAACAACGGACAGCAAACATTCGTCATTGAACAAGTGGAAGAACGGAAGTTCACAGGAAACAATTACTACTTACCTATTCCGCTGAAAGAACAAGAACGTAATCCTCTACTGAAAAACTGAATATGATAAACAAATTATTAATTATAGTAGCCAGTACATGCTTATGGGCATGTACTGATACTACAGAATCTCCAAAATCCATCACACACAGTGATTATGTTCCTGAAGGGTATCAATTGGTATGGAACGATGAATTTGATTCTGAAGAAAAAACTTTGCCTGATACTACCCGATGGTATTATGAGACTGGTGGTGGAGGATGGGGAAATAATGAACTACAATATTATCTGCCAGCTTGTAATGATAAGGATACAGTAGCGTATATCCAAAACGGAGTTCTCTCTATCAAATCCATTTTGTTAAAGAATCCCATCGAAGGTTACAAGTATGCTTCTGCAAGAATGAATAGTCGCCAGGCATGGAAGTATGGTTACTTTGAAGGAAGAATGAAACTCCCTGTAGGTATAGGCACCTGGCCGGCTTTCTGGATGTTGCCAGAAGATTTCAAGCAATGGCCGCTTGATGGAGAAATTGACATCATGGAGCATGTAGGAAGTCACCCAGACACGGTGCATATCACCATGCACATGGAAGAATACAATCACATAAAAGGGACCCAGAAAACCTCCGTCAACTTTGTAAAAGGAGTACAATCGGAGTTCCATATTTATGCAGTTGAATGGGCCCCCAATTACATTCATGGCTATATTGACGGGAAGTTATGTTTTACTTTTGCAAACGATTTAAAAGGAAACAAAAACACTTGGCCTTTCAATGTCCCGTTTTTAATTAAACTCAATATGGCTATTGGAGGAACCTTAGGCGGAAAACTGGGAGTAGATAATTCTTGTTTCCCCGCAGAATTTGAGATTGACTATATAAGAGTATACCAAAAAAGAAAATGAAGCATTTTATGAAATCGATAAAACTAATCGCTACAGCTCTGATTTCTGTATTTATCGGAAGTTGTTCATCGCAAAAAGAAACTCCTGAAGCTATCATAGAAAATAAAGTAGACAGCTTATTAAACCTAATGACTCTGGAAGAAAAACTTGGTCAGATGAATCAGTTAAGCCCCTATAATCTTGAAGAACTGGCCAAGCGCATACGTAAAGGAGAAGTTGGTTCAATTTTAAATGTTGTAAATCCCGAAGAAATAAATAAGATTCAGGAAGTAGCACTAAACGAATCCCGTCTAGGTATTCCTATCTTAGTAGCTCGTGATGTGATTCATGGTTACAAAACAATATTTCCCATTCCATTGGGACAAGCTGCCACTTTCAATCCGGAAATAGCAGAACAGGGAGCCCGCGTAGCAGCTATTGAAGCTTCTTCGGATGGAATTCGCTGGACATTTGCTCCCATGATTGATGTATCACGTGACCCTCGCTGGGGACGTATTGCAGAAAGTTGTGGCGAAGACCCTTATTTGAGCGCAGTAATAGGAGCTGCTATGGTTAAAGGATATCAGGGAGAGTCTTTAAATGCCCCAACAGCCATTGCGGCCTGTGCCAAGCACTTTGTCGCATATGGTGCAGCCGAGGGCGGTAGAGACTATAATTCGACATTCATACCGGAACGAGTATTACGTAACGTATATCTTCCTCCTTTTAAAGCTGCTGTAGATGCAGGCTGTGCTACGTTCATGACTTCATTCAACGATAATGACGGAGTTCCTTCTACGGCAAACAGTTTTGTCTTGAAAGATGTGCTTCGGAAAGAATGGAAATACGATGGTATGGTTGTAACAGACTGGGCTTCTGCACTTGAAATGATAAACCATGGATTCTGTACGGATGAAAAAGATGCAGCCGAGAAATCGGTGAATGCCGGAGTAGATATGGAAATGGTGAGCGAAACATTTATCAAACATCTCAAGCAGTCTATTACCGACAAAAAAGTAGCAATGGAGACGATAGACAATGCCGTACGCAACATTCTGCGTCTGAAATACCGTCTAGGCTTATTCGACAATCCCTATGTGGTTACTCCACAATCTGTAAAATATGCAGAAAAACACCTGCAAACAGCACGGACTGCAGTCGAACAATCGGCCATTCTTTTGAAGAATGCAAACCAAACTTTACCACTTACTGATAAAGTCAAGACACTGGCTGTAATCGGTCCCATGGCAGATGCTCCCTACGAACAAATGGGTACTTGGGTATTTGATGGAGAAAAAGCACATACACAAACACCTTTAATGGCTATCAAACAAATGTACGGCAACCAAGTAAAAGTGATATTCGAAAAAGGACTTGAATATAGCCGTGACAAAAATACAAAAGGGATTAGTCGTGCCGTAAATGCAGCGCGCCAAGCTGATGCTGTAGTCGTATTTGTCGGAGAGGAATCAATTCTGTCAGGAGAAGCACACTCATTGGCAAACCTTAACCTCCAAGGAGCTCAAAGCCTGTTAATAAAAGAGCTTTCAGCAACAGGCAAGCCTGTTATTACGGTTGTAATGGCAGGACGCCAGCTTGCTATCACTAAAGAGGTAGAAGCTTCCAATGCGGTACTTTACAGTTTTCATCCGGGTACGATGGGCGGTCCTGCTATAGCCGACATTCTCTTTGGGAAAGTAAACCCCAGTGGAAAAACTCCTGTTACCTTTCCTCGTATAAGTGGGCAAGTACCTATCTATTATGCCCAACATAACACCGGACGTCCAGCCAATCCTACGGAAATGCTGATTGACGATATTCCTGTAGAAGCTGGTCAAACCTCTATCGGATGCCGTTCTTTCTACCTGGATGCAGGAAATTCACCGCTTTTCCCCTTTGGATATGGCCTGTCCTATACTACATTTGAATACAGCAGCCTGACTCTTTCATCTGAAAAGCTAACTACCCAAGACAGTTTATCGGTTAGTTTCACACTTAAGAACACAGGCCATTACGATGGCACAGAAGTCGTTCAGCTCTACATACAAGATAAAACCGGTTCTGTGACCCGCCCAGTCAAAGAACTTAAACGATTCCAACGTATCACATTAAAAGCCGGCGAATCGAAACAAGTATCATTAAGCATTCCTGTTTCCGAATTAGCATTTTGGGGATACGATATGAAGTTTGAAGTTGAACCCGGTGATTTCAGACTTTGGGTAGGAACTAACAGTTCAGAAGGATTAACAAAAGACTTCTCGGTTTCTGCATTATAGTTTACAATAGTTTCATAAGATGAATAAAACAGGCTAAAATTAGCCAACACGCTGCTTAAATCACTCTAATACGGTGTTTAAGCAGCGTTTTTATTCATTTTTCACCGAAAAGTTCTTTCCTTACAAGAAATCTATATAACTTTAAAGTCTAATCTAATAATGTTAGTTTACGACCTTTATCTATCCAACATGAAGTCATATAATCTCTTTAAAATACTCATTTCGTCTATTTTATTTCTATCAGGAACTTTATTTCATTTACCGGCTCAAGATATTCAAAACGAAGAAATGCTGCTTCGTAAATTGGATGCAGCATTATTAAAGTATCCAGAGTATGTCCACCAGAAAGAAAAGCAGATTCTTGAACTCCATAAGTATGAAATATCCACCAGAGATAATGAACAGAAATACTGGATTAACAAGCTTCTTTATGAAGCGTACGTATCTTTTGAAGCAGATTCAGCTCTAATTTATGCACAAAAGAACCTTGAATTATCTCAAAAAATGGGAAATAAAGGACGGGAAACTTTATGGAAAATCTATAAAACTTATATGACTGCATCTACAGGATTAGTGCTAAGTGCCTCCAGTGATTTAGAAGAACTACGTCCATATATTACAACTCCTGATTTGAAAATAGAATACTATGCTCATCAAATCTTTCTGTCCGGGCACATCCTACAATATGCAGCGGCACCTATTGACTGGAGTAAACATATTCCTCAAAGTGTACGTGAACAAGTGGACTATTATGCCCGACAAGAACAATTGTACAGAGATTCATTAGCATTATGTCTGCAAACTGAAAAAGAACATATGTCTTTATGGTATCAAGGACTTGCATTATTTGAAACCGATTCCCTTGTCTCTATCCAAGACACATTGAAAATAGCTATCCAAAAATCTCAGATGGATACCCGGGAAGATGCTATGCATGCTTATTTATTATCTAAAATATACCAAAAGCAGGGAGAGGAAAAGAAAGCCAAGCATTACCTCATCTTATCTGCACTGGCAGATATAAAATCTGCCAATAAAGACATTGCTTCACTGGAAGAACTTGCACAAATTGAATTTCAGAATGGAAATATCGAACGAGCCTATCTTTATATTTCAAAATGTCTGGAACTTGCTCAATCTTATTGCAATCGAGTACGTCTTGTCAGTATTTCTAAAATCCAGCATAATATATTAACGGCTTATCAAAATCTGGATAAAGCCCAAAAATCCAAACTGAGAACATCGGTTTTCTTCTTAGGTTTTTTGGCATTCTCACTGATCATCGCAATCTTTATTTTAAAGAAACAAATTGATAAACTAAACAATTCACGAGCCCAAATCAACCAAGCCAATAAATTATTGAGTGAGCAAGCAGCCGAAATGCGAAAGGTACACAAAGACTTGGAATATGCTCATAAAAAAGAACAACAACTGAACACTTCATTAAAAGATGCTAACATGAAGTTACAATCATCTAACCAACTAAAAGAAGAGTACATCGCTTATGTTTTATCGATATGTTCCAACTATATCAGCCTATTAGATGAATTCAGAAGCAAATTAAAATGTAAACTAAAAGTACATCAATATGAAGAGGCACTCACTTTAACCAGCAACCAGGCGATGACGCAAAGTGAGCTAAAAGAATTCTACCGCACTTTCGACACAATCTTCCTCCACGTATATCCTTCATTCGTAAAAGAGTTCAATCAATTACTCATTCCTGAAGAACGCATCGTACTGTCGGAAGATGAAAAACTGAATACCATGTTGCGTATTTATGCACTTGTCAGATTAGGTATTAGTGAAAGTGTAAAGATTGCAGAGTTTTTACATTGCTCTGCACAAACGGTATATAACATACGGCTTAAGACTCGCAACAAACTAATTGTACCTAAAGATGACTTTTTGACCCTAGTTCAAAATATCGGAAAAGAATGTTAACTTCTTCTTACACAGATTATATAAAAATGAAAACTATCTCTATCTCTTTTATTCATTATCTTTGTACAGATTTTGATTTTAAGATACAAATATGGTTAAAGCGATTTTCTTTGATATAGACGGAACTTTGGTGTCATTCAAGACTCACACCATCCCCGAAAATACCCGACAGACCTTACAGCAATTACGCCAACAAGGTATTAAAGTATTCATTGCTACCGGACGTCCTAAAATGTTGATGATGGACGCTGTAGGAGATATTGAATTCGACGGATACATCACACTGAACGGAGCACACTGTTTTACCTCCAGTCATGAGGATATTTTCAAGAAAGGTATCTCACGAGAAGATATCGGGCGTCTGGTAAACTACCACCATGCTCATCCGAAGATACCTTTTGTCTTTGCCTCTGCCGACCGTTGGTTTATCACCTCCATCGATTCATCTGTAGAAAAAGTAGCACGCCTGATTGAGATTGATACTCCTCCGGTTGAACCCATAGAACACGCCCTACAGGAAGATGTACTTCAGATTATGGGATACTTCAATAAGGAGCAGGAAAAAGAAATATTCGAACAGGTGTTGCTGGAATGTGAACCCATGCGTTGGAATCCACTCTTTACTGACATCATCGCAAGCGGGAACAGCAAAAGTATGGGTATCGACAAGGTGCTGGAACATTACGGTATCAATTTAGAAGAGACTATGGCTTTTGGCGACGGAGGAAACGATATCCCAATGCTTCGCCATGTAAAGATCGGAGTGGCAATGGGTAATGCAGCACCGGAAGTGCAGGCTTCAGCCGATTACGTTACGACCTCTGTAGACGAAGACGGAATTACGCATGCATTGAAACATTTCGGAGTCATCTGATTGCAGTATAAAGCAATCGAACAAATACAAATAAAGAGCTCACTTGGATTCCCTATTAGCCGGTTTTATCCAAGTGAGCTCTTTCGTATATTATAACTTGCCAGACGGTATAAGCATTATCGCAAGGTCAACTTAGCCAAATAATCATAATGCTCACCTTCCTGAACTTTTTCTACATTAAATCCATACTGTGATGCATACAGACTCAAGGTTTCAAAATCAATATAAAGCCAGTCGAATGTTTCTCCCTTTATCTTTTTATAATGCATGCAAAAATCAATCTCCCCATAGTAGGAAGCCGCAAGGTCAATCACAAAACTGCCGTCTTCTTCTTCGAACAAATAGCGCAGGTCACTCGAATCCATCAGTACACATCCACCCGGATTGAGCAATTGCTTCACACGTAAGAAAAACGCCGGTAAGTTTTCAATCTTTCCGACAATTCCCGAACCATTCATCAGCAACAGAATCGTATCAAAGCGATCGGTAAAATGTTCATCAAAGAAATTAATCTGACGCGCATTCTCCAATCCTCTTTCCTGCATTACCTTTACCGATAAAGAAGAAATATCAATAGGCAAAACTTCTTTTCCCTTTTCTTTTAATACGAGAGAATGACAGCCACTACCAGCACCCACATCCAGAATGCGCCCTTCTGCCATCTGCAAAGCAACCTGTTCCAACACCGGCATTTCATCATACGTACGGAATAAATTCTCTACCGGAAAATCATCCTCCTCAAACTGTGATGAAAATACTTTCAGACGGCCCGCCTTACCCAAATGAAAGTAATCGGATATAGCAACTCCCATCGGATCTTTTTCTTCTGACAAACAACTTGTTTTCATATATCTTAAATCTGATTAATCTTTCATCAACAAAGATAAGCAAAATAAATACGATCCCACAAAAACAGATTTGCTTCTGTTTGCATAATCATTCCCTATTTTTGCATATTCATATTATTTTTGCAAATAATTGCATAAATAAACCTATAAACGCATCCATTATTCCAAAAATATACGTAACTTTGCGCCCGACAAAGAATAATTATACATATGAAAAATAAAAACAGCAGACTCGATTCTATCAAGATTATCATATCGAGTAAAGAGATAGGAAGCCAAGAAGAACTTTTGCAAGAACTGGCAAAAGAAGGTTTCCAGTTAACACAGGCTACACTTTCACGAGATTTAAAACAGCTCAAAGTAGCTAAAGCTGCCAGTATGAACGGAAATTATGTATATGTACTTCCCAACAATACGATGTACAAGCGTATGACAGAATCTCATACAGCCAGCGAAATGCTACGTCATAACGGTTTTGTGTCAATTGAATTCTCTGGAAATATTGCTGTTATTAAAACCCGTCCAGGTTATGCCAGCAGCTTGGCATACGACATAGACAACAGCCAGTCGTACGAAATTTTAGGAACAATTGCAGGAGATGATACCATCATGCTGGTTCTTCGCGAAGGATGTTCTCAAACCACTTTAAAACAATCTCTTTCACACATTATACCTAATATAAACAAATAAAGAAAATTAGCAATGGATACTAAACAAATTGATGTGATGGTAGCCGACGCCTCACACGAGGTTTATGTTGACACAATATTAGACACAATCAGAGAAGCTGCAAAAGTACGTGGAACTGGTATCGCCGAACGTACACACGAATACGTAGCTACAAAGATGAAAGAAGGGAAAGCCATTATTGCTTTATGCGGCAACGAGTTTGCCGGATTCACTTACATCGAATCATGGGGAAACAAGCAATATGTAGCAACGTCCGGTCTGATTGTACACCCTAAATACAGAGGATGTGGTTTGGCTAAGCGAATCAAGCATGCTTCATTCACCCTTTCACGCTTGAGATGGCCAAAAGCAAAAATATTCAGTCTTACTTCGGGAGCTGCAGTTATGAAGATGAATACCGAATTGGGATATGTACCGGTAACCTTCAACGAACTGACAGACGATGACGCATTCTGGAAAGGTTGCGAAGGCTGTATCAACCATGAAATTTTAGTAGCAAAAAAACGCAAATTCTGTATCTGTACCGCCATGCTTTACGATCCGGCTCTACATACAGACGATAAAATCAATAACTTTTAAACAGAAGCCTTATGGAAGAAAAGAAAAAAGTAGTCGTTGCATTTAGCGGCGGATTGGACACCTCATTCAACGTAATGTATTTAACAAAAGAAAAAGGTTACGAAGTGTATGCAGCTTGTGCCAATACCGGAGGCTTCAGCCCTGAACAACTGAAACAGAACGAAGAAAATGCATATAAACTGGGAGCCGTTAAATACGTTACACTGGACGTGACTCAGGAATATTACGAAAAGAGTTTGAAATACATGGTCTTTGGAAACGTATTGCGTAACGGTACTTATCCTATTTCTGTAAGTTCAGAACGTATCTTCCAGGCATTAGCCATTGCACGTTACGCAAAAGAAATCGGTGCACATGCCATCGCTCATGGTTCTACAGGAGCCGGTAACGACCAGGTGCGTTTCGATATGACATTCCTGGTAATGGCACCGGGAGTAGAAATCATCACCTTAACCCGCGACATGGCACTGAGCCGTGAATACGAAATCAACTATCTGAAAGAACATGGATTTGAAGCTGATTTCACCAAGCTGAAATACTCTTACAACGTAGGTATCTGGGGTACTTCTATCTGCGGTGGAGAGATTCTGGATTCTACACAAGGCCTTCCTGAAAGTGCTTATCTGAAGCAAGTAACCAAAACTGGAAGCGAACTGCTGAAGTTGGAATTCAAAAAAGGAGAACTGTATGCTGTAAACGGTGAAGTATTTGATGACAAAATCAAAGCGATTCAGAAAGTTGAAGAAATCGGAGCAGCGTATGGTATCGGACGTGATATGCACGTAGGCGATACTATCATCGGTATCAAGGGACGTGTAGGCTTCGAAGCCGCAGCTCCTATGCTGATTATCGGCGCACACAAATTCCTTGAAAAATATACATTGAGTAAATGGCAGCAATACTGGAAGGATCAGGTGGCAAACTGGTATGGAATGTTCCTTCACGAAAGCCAGTATCTGGAACCGGTTATGCGCGACATCGAAGCCATGTTGCAGGAATCTCAGCGTAACGTAAACGGTACAGCTATTCTGGAGCTTCGCCCATACTGCTTCTCTACCGTAGGAGTTGACTCTAAAGACGACCTTGTAAAGAACAAATTCGGAGAATACGGTGAAATGCAGAAAGGATGGACCGCAGAAGATGCCAAAGGTTTCATCAAAGTATTGTCTACTCCTTTGAGAGCATATTACGCTAATCACAAGGACGAAGAAAATATCTAATACCTAAGTAAAGAGTTCATCTGTTTACAAGTTTGTCCATATTTTTAGGGACATAACTTATAAACTTACAAACTCATAAACCAAAAACTTATGATTAAAGTAGGAATTATAGGAGGGGCTGGATATACAGCAGGCGAACTGATTCGCCTGCTTCTCAACCACCCTGAAGTAGAAATAAAGTTTATCAACAGTTCGAGTAATGCCGGAAACAAAATAACCGATGTGCACGGAGGACTTTACGGAGAAACAGACCTTGTTTTCACCGATGAGCTTCCTCTCGACACAATCGATGTGTTGTTCTTCTGCACTGCACACGGCGACACAAAAAAATTCATCGAAAGCCATTCTATTCCAGAAGACTTGAAGATTATTGACTTGTCAATGGATTACCGCATCAAAAGCGATGACCATGATTTTGTCTATGGTCTTCCAGAACTGAACCGCCGCACTATCTGTCAAAGCAAGCATGTGGCTAATCCAGGATGTTTTGCCACCTGTATTCAGTTGGGACTGCTTCCACTTGCCAAACACCTGATGCTGAACGATGACATTATGGTCAACGCTATCACAGGAAGTACCGGAGCGGGAGTAAAACCTGGAGCAACAAGCCATTTTAGCTGGCGTAACAACAACATGAGTGTGTACAAACCTTTTTCACACCAGCATGTACCGGAAATCAAACAGTCACTCAAACAACTTCAGAACAGTTTCAATGCCGACATAGATTTCATTCCTTACCGTGGCGACTTTGCACGTGGTATTTTCGCAACTCTTGTTGTAAAAACCAAGATTGAATTGGATGAAATCGTGAAAATGTACAACGACTACTACGCAGAAGACTCTTTCGTACATATTGTTGAAAAGAACATCGACCTGAAACAGGTAGTCAACACCAACAAATGCCTGATTCATTTGGAAAAACACGGCGACAAACTGCTGATTATCTCTTGTATTGACAACTTGCTGAAAGGTGCAAGTGGACAAGCGGTACACAACATGAACCTGATGTTCAATCTGGAGGAAACCGTAGGATTGAGACTCAAACCTTCGGCATTCTAACTAAAGAATCATATATAACGCCATTCTGAGTGTAGTAAATACTTCCACTACATTCAGAATGACAGATACAAAAGTATCTTACTTCAATCCTAATTTACAAAGATGAAACTATTCGACGTATATCCCTTGTTCGATGTAAACATCGTAAAAGGAAAAGGCTGCCATGTATGGGACGACAAAGGTCAGGAATACCTCGACCTGTATGGAGGACATGCCGTTATTTCTATCGGCCATGCACATCCTCATTACGTGGAAGCAGTCAGCAAACAGGTAGCCACTCTCGGCTTCTATTCCAACTCTGTCATTAACCAGCTGCAAGTAGAACTGGCGCAACGTCTCGGAAAGATTTCCGGATACGACGATTATCAACTGTTCCTTATCAATTCCGGAGCAGAAGCAAACGAAAACGCACTGAAACTGGCTTCGTTCTACAACGGACGCACTCGCGTTATTTCATTTGCCAAAGCGTTCCACGGACGTACTTCACTGGCAGTAGAAGCCACCAACAATCCTAAAATTATTGCTCCTATCAATGCCAACGGACACGTTACTTACCTTCCGCTGAATGATACTGAAGCAGTGAAGGCAGAGCTGGCCAAAGGTGATGTATGCGCCGTAATTATTGAAGGTATTCAGGGAGTAGGCGGCATCCAGGTTCCTACCACAGAATTTATGCAAACATTACGTACTGCTTGCGACGAAACCAACACTGTCCTTATTTTGGACGAAATCCAGTCGGGTTACGGTCGTAGCGGAAAATTCTTTGCACACCAGTACACAGGCATCCGCCCGGATATGATTACAGTAGCCAAAGGTATTGCCAACGGATTCCCGATGGCCGGCGTACTGATCAGTCCTAAATTCACTCCTGTATACGGACAGTTGGGTACTACTTTTGGTGGAAATCAGTTGGCTTGTGCAGCAGCTCTTGCTGTACTCGATGTAATGGAAGCTGATAATCTGGTAGAGAATGCTGCGAAAGTAGGTGCGCATCTCATCGAAGAACTGAAGAAATTCCCACAGATAAAAGAAGTACGTGGAGAAGGTCTGATGATTGGTCTGGAATTCAACGAACCGGTCAAAGAACTACGCCAGCAACTTTTGTTCGATCAGAAAGTATTTACCGGTGTCAGCGGAACCAATGTCATCCGCCTGCTTCCCCCACTCTGCCTGAGTATGGAAGAAGCTGACGAATTCATCAGCCGCCTCAGCAAACTTTTAAAATAAGCAGGATACAGAAATAATTCCGCATAAACAGACAGTCGCATACCTTTTTAATTATATCTTTGTAAATAAGACTATAAAAAAGAAAAGTTATGAAAGTAGCAATTATCGGAGCCGGCAACATGGGAGGAGCTATTGCTCGCGGACTGGCACAAGGTCACTATACAGAAGGATATGAAATCACTGTTTCCAATCCCAGCAATAAAAAGCTGGAAAAACTGAAAACAGAATATCCAAATATCCATACCACAAACAACAACAAAGAGGCGGCAACCGATGCCGATATCGTTATCGTAGCGGTAAAGCCTTATAAGGTAGCCGAAGTGTTAAAGCCTCTTCGCCTGCGCCAACCTCAAATACTGGTTTCGGTAGCAGCCGGACTGACTTTCGAGGAACTGGCTCATTCGGTGGATCCTGAAATGACTATATTCCGCGTTATTCCGAATACCGCCATTTCCGAACGTGCCAGCATGACACTGGTTGCAGCACGAAATGCATCGGACCAGCAAAAGGAAAACATACTGAATATGTTCAATGAAATGGGACGTTCTATCCTGATAGAAGAGAAACAGTTTGCAGCCGCCACCTCTCTTACTTCATGCGGTATTGCTTACGTACTGAAATATGTACAGGCAGCCATGCAGGCGGGAGTAGAATTAGGTATTTCGCCCAATGTAGCAATGCAGATGGTAGCTCAGACAATGGAAGGAGCTGCACAATTGTTACTCAACAATGAGCATACTCACCCCGCGTTGGAAATAGAGAAAGTAACTACTCCCGGAGGTATTACTATCAAAGGAGTTAATTCTCTGGAAGCCGATGGATTTACAGCAGCTGTTATCAATGCGATAAAAGCAAGTCTATAGTTTATACGACACATAAAAATAGATCAAAATCCGGTTACCTTCACCTTGAAAGCAACCGGATTTTTTATTGCATTCCTTTTCACAGGAATATCCATACTCTGAAACGTATCCTATCCATTCCATCCACAAGTCTTGTCATCTGCTATCACAGAGTAAAATCGACGACGCCGGATATACAATCGGCGTGGGCGAATATACAATCAGCGACGTCATTTCCACAACCAACAGCGTCGATTATAAAGCGACAGTAGTTGCAGGCATAAACAGAAACAATATCCCAATCTGATACTACCGTTAGTCGTACACAGGTCCGATTCACGCTATTTTACAAAACTCTTCTTTGCCCACTTCAGACTGTTCCATCGGCGGACAAAAATCAAAGCACGAATGTTTTCGTCGAGCAGAAAAGCACACCACATTCCTACCAGCCCCCATCCCCAATAGATGCCGAACAGGTAACTGAATCCGACCGAAACAATCCACTGTACCACCAATCCCACGTAGAAAGGATAATTTACATCGCCGGCCGAACGCAGTGCATTCGTAGCATAAATGTTTACAGCACGACCAATCTCTACCAACACGTCCACAATCATTACCGTTACCCCCAGTTTGATAATTTCTTCATTATTGGTGAGCATACTGAAAATGGAATGTCCGAATACCGCCCAAATACAAGAAAGTAGCAGAGAAACCAAAATAGAAAGCCTCATCACATACTTACCTAACAGATAAGCGGCACGAATCTTATGCTGCCCTACCAGATGACCGATGCTGATAGCTCCTCCCTGTGCCATAGCAATGGCAAACAGGTATACAAACATCACAATATTGACTGTATAAGTACGGGTAGTCAGCGCATTATTTCCGAGTATATTAATCAGATAGGTAATCACCACTTGAGAGAAGCTGTACGACATATTTTCTCCTGCTGACGGAAGACCTACCTGCAGAAGCTTCTTCAACTCGATAAAAGGGAAAGGACGGAAATAAGCCAAAGGGAAACGAGGTATGTGCTTACGGAACAAGATAATAAACAAAACGACCATACTGACTCCGCGGGCTACAGAAGTAGAAATAGCTGCTCCCTCGGCGCCCAAGGCCGGAAATCCAAACTTACCGAATATCAAAGTATAGTTTCCTACGATATTTAATATATTGACCAGCACAGTAACCAGCATCGGATAAATAGCTTTATTGGCACTGCGCAGCGAAGCCGAAATAGTCAACGAAATAGCCTGAAAAAATGCAAAGGCTCCTACAATCTGCATATAGCCAATACCGTACTTCAAAAGTTCAGGACGTAATCCCATCCATCCTAACAGTGTTTCAGCCCCAAAATGCAAAATGGCACTGACTATACCACCTACTACCAGATTGAGCAAAAGAGAAACCCCGACAACTTGTACCATATTCTTCTGAAGTTTTGCCCCCAGATATTGAGAACACAATACAGAAGTACCGATATTAATCACCTCAAATATCAAGAAAGAAAACATTACAATTTGGTTGACTACACCTACTGCTGCCACACTGTTGTCGGAATAACGGCTCAACATAATGGTATCCACTGCACCCAGTGTCATAATCAACAAGGTCTCGATGAAAATAGGAACTACCAACTTGGTTAGTCCTTTACGAATATTAGTCTGCTGAATAACCTGTTCCACAATGATAAAAATTTTCGTGTGCAAAATTATCACAATTTCACACGCGAAGGCTTGATATGAATCAATAATCTACTCGGACATATAATAACAAAAAGGAGACATCATCACTGATATCTCCTCTCGCTTAGATTTCTAAATCTATGAAATGTGCATATCCACACAATTTACTGTTCTTTTTCTCCGTAGAATTTCATTTCCAATAACTTCATCAGTGCATAATCTGAATTAACAGTACCCGCATATTTAATATAACGTGTCTTGATTGGCACCACAATATTAATATAATGTCTGTCAGTAGAAGGAGTATCCACTACACCAAGAGAAGTCCATTCACTCTTATCGTCAGAAACAAAAAGTTCTGTTTTCAACGGAGATAAATACTTATATCCACTTGGATATGAATATTCATAACCATATGCAGCCCAGAATCCTACGATATTTTCTTCCTTACCTAAATCAATAACGATTTCACCTACAGAAGTATTTATTTCCACAAATTGAACACCAGCACCCCAAGTATAATTATCAAACAAATCTTCAGGATTTCCAGACCAGCCATCCAGTAAAGTTGCAATCCATGAGTCTCTTTCCAATTGGCTCCAATTAGATTGAGTGCCACTCACCCATTCCAACAACGAAGAAGTTTTATTTAAGGTTATATTTATACTTTCATTGTCCGGATTCACAGAAACCATGTCTGTATTTTCAAAGACAGGCTTCAAGACAATATTAAACTCCTCATCTTCTTCATTAGCAAATAAGAAATCATTTGATATTGCCCATTTGATTTCACCACTATTCTTCTCTCCTGCAGGGATTGTTACCTGAGCTGGAGTAAAAGATGCATCTCCTAAAAATTCTTCAGGTATACCAGCAACACTAAAAGAAATAGGCAAATCTTCTTTTACAGGACGGTCTAACTGAACTTCAAACGAATACTCTACAGCTCCACCTATAACATCACCATCTTTGCACACACGCTTCATGGCAACAGTATTTCCATTTTCTCCAGCCATAGAAACATGTACTAAATATGGATCTTTCTCTATTACCATTTTACCAGTAGCAGATTCTGTTTTCAAATTCAAGCCCTCTGCATTTACTACATTAAAGCCCAATTCATAAGTTTGTGCTTCCAGATTTTCTGCAGCAAAAGAGAAATCATCACCCTTTAAACCAATTGTTACAGAAGCCGAGACATATCCAGCCGGAATCTTTATTGTTGTTTCTGAAAGTTCTACTTTATCAACAGGTATATTTACACAATAAGGAGCTATCTGCAATACAACATCTTCAGGCGAAGGAGTAGCTAACGAAACTGTCCAAGTGTGACGTAAAGAAGTAGCTGTAACCAACTCTCCATTCTCATTGTAAGTAGCCTTTACTTTCATTGTAGAAACATCCCCCGATTCTCCTGGAGTAACTATACTAACCGGATTTTCAGGATATCCCAGCAAGTTTAATTCTTCATCTTCCTGACATCCCATAAAAATGCCGGCACAACAAAGTGCTATGCTATATAAATAAAATTTCATAATATACTAAAGGTTTTATGTTTTACTCAATGGTAAAGCAACAGCTTTTTATAAACGTATTGCTTTACCATCATTTAATCAATTATATAAATCATCCGGATACTTATAAGGTTTCGGGTCTTGATGCTTATAGAATATTGTAGGATCTTTTAAATCAGAGCCATACAAAGTGGAAGCACCTGAATAACGATAGAAAATACTTCCATATTTCGCAGGACTTGGAGCAAATCCCATATGCCATCCATAACCTCCACTAATCAACCTTTGTGCAGTAGATGAACTTAATGAAGTACCACCTCCTAAATTTAACTCAGCAGCACTACCTGCACACTTTTTATAAGTCATATTACCAATAGGAGATGCAGATCCACCATAGTTTGGAACGACTACATCAATCCATTCGTCAGCATCAACTCCATCAACAGATGATGTTCCATACATTCTTCCAAAATCAAATACTGTTACCAGTTTATCAGGCATAGCCTGCTTTGTTTCATAACACAAGCGAGCGGCAGCACGAGTAGAAGGACTATCAAAAGCAGGATTTTCTAAATCCGGATTTTTGGAATATTCATCATCATAATTAACTCCATCCAAATTGTATGCATAACAATATTGAGCAATTTCGCGTGCAAAGTCTTTTGCTCCCTGTTCTGACAATTGAGCCAATCCAGCCATATCATGATTACCCAGCAATCCTAATAAAACCTTAATACCGCGTTTACGCAATGGCTGTAAATAGGTTTCATTATTGTCCAATAAATACTGGACTTGCGGATTACATTTTACAAATGGGCGTCCGGCATCACTGTCATAGTTTATATTTGCAGCAAACAATACAACTACATCCCATAACAATTTCCCATTTTCCAATTCAAAAGAAAAAGCGTTCAAAGGATTTGTTCCATTCACCTCAAAGAATAAAAAGCCTTTTACGACATCTTCTCCTTTATACGCATCACTGGCATTACGCATATCCTTCACCAAATACATACAGTGTTTAGCTGTCTCATTCTGAACTGTAAAGTCACTGCTCGGTTCTGTTATAGCTACCGGTATAGCATAAGTTTGGTCTTCCAATACGGCTTCTCCTCCAGTGATTGTCATTCCAACCTCTCCAGATTTTTCTTCCGTAAAATTAATAATACCACTGTTATCGAATGAAACCAACTCTTGAGGATATAACTGGAAATCAGTACCGTGTTCCTGATTATAAGTTTCCAGATAAGATGCATCGATAGCCACTTTTGCAGAGGTAGCCGTAGTAGCCGGTTTAGTCAGATTCAATTTGACAGAAGTGGTATATGAATCTTCATATAATTCTACAATAGGAGCGGACAGATTGGATTTTCCATCTCTCAAATAAGCATTGTTCTGCAACACCTTGTTATATTGGGATTCATCTATCTTTTTTCCGACTTCCAAATCATCGGCACAAGAAGTCATCATCGAAAAACTTACCAATGCCATGCTTAACAATAAGCCCGATTTAAAATATTTCATAGTCATAATTAAGTATCTTAAATAGTAATTAGATTGTATATTATTCCGGAAGTTCTACATTCACCCATTCTACAGTACCATTGCCCGACAAGTCATTGCCGTTTTCTGTATAATCGTGAATACTATTACCTGTTCCTTCATTAAACTTCCAATAAGCAATCAAGCCTTCTGTTTTAGGATCTACAACATACATACTGCTGGCAATCTGTTCGGCTGTTCTTTGTACACTCCAAATACGCAATTCGGATATTTCACCAGGCAAATAACGGCTGGAATCATAAGAGTATCCTACATAACAATTACTTCCCAATGATACAGAAGAAGAAGCTGCATTATCCGAAGCTACCAGATTTCCGTTCTGATAATAAAGACGTTCACCGGTTGTTGCATCATATACAACAGCAATATGAATCCATTCATTAGTAGGTAAACCCGGTGCCACATTAGGATTAGGGAAGTTTCCTCCAGGTGCAACCATCTGCAACTGATTACGAGGACGGTCGGCATCTCCAATACGAACAAGGAAAGTACCCTCAATACCAAATACAGAACTCAACGGATTGTCACGTCCTGCTTCCCAATCGGCAGAACGAACCAAAGCTTCCACTGTAATGGTCTTTAAACCACTAACTGAGCTCTTCCATTTAACAGGAAAATACGTCTTGCTGATATTGGCAACCACATTAATCAAAGCAGCTCCTTTAAAGACATAGTAAACAGTACGTTTACTATCCAATAAATCGATATTGCTTGCACTCATAAAAGATACCGGAAGGACATATCTTTTCTTATCGTCCAACTGATTCGTATTTTTAAAGTTTATGATAATATTATCACCAGATACAGCACCTGCCTTAATAGTAGCAGTTTTTTCCGGTATCTCATAATATTCCTCTCCTAAAGCAATGGCATTATCATTATAAATCAAGTTATATGTGGCTGCCATAGAAGGTATTGCCCCTACATGAATTTGAATATCTTCGGTAGCTGGAGCAGCAAGGCGATAAGAAATTTCACGAGATGCTTCTGTAATATCTGCTCTGATCAGCAAGTCACTGCAAACTCCTTCAGAACTGATATAAAGTTTATTATCATAATGATGTTCATTATCAATATCATTTGACTGACAACTGCTTATCATAAACACAGCTGAAGCCAAAAGCATTATACTATTATTCAACAGTTTCATACGTATTCTTAATTATTAGGATTCATAATTTGAATAGATTCACGAATGTTACGATAAACAGGATTATTGCCAAAATAATCATTATGAGCATTCTGAACAAACAAACCTTTTCTCTCAAAATCGGCAGAAGGTGAAGCAACCCATTTTGCGGCTCCATAAGTGGCTAACATCTTACTGCCTCCTGTTTCAGTGTCCCAATAACCAAAAGCCTGCTCTTTATCTTCGGGGCGTGGAGTTTCTACACAAGCAACAAAACGATCTGTCGGTACCAAGTTTTCAGAACTGCCCAACGCTGCAGCTGCATCTTCACCTGCTTGTACTGCCATATAGGCTTTCACACTTAAATCACCCTCACCTGTAGACGATAATGTTTTCAGAATAATGTAATTACATTTTGAAAGAATGCCCATATGTTCCGGGAACAGATATTGTGCGTTTCCATAAAAAGCCAACATCTTACCTTTATGGCTATCAATCCATGCTCCTATTCTATCAAAAAAATTCTTTTGGCGTGCATTATATTCAGCCAATTCCTTTTCCGGCAAACTTACCATAGAACGTCCTGTATAATCTACGATAACTCCATCATAGTTATATCGGTCACAAAGAGCCAACATTTCATCTGTACGCTCTCCCAAATATTGCAACGCATCTTCTTCAGTCAAACTACCATCACTGTTTTTTACAATTGCAGTCCAGTCTTTTTCAAAACTTGCATAATCAATTGTATAAACAGTACGGGTTCCTTTCTTTCTGATTTCAACCATTTCATTTTGAATGGCTTCACACAACTGATCCGGATTATTCAGATTGACAAAATCAATACTATCAGGCAAAACAGTCAAATGTTCAGAACGGTTTACCGGATAAGTTAATGGATTATTAAATGAAACAAACATTACATTGTGATCACCTGCTTTATAATTGCATAAATCTTTCAAATAAGCTTCATAAAGCTCTGGATTCTGTTCTTCAAAAGAAGGGGTACGTAAAGTAAGACTTTCCGGGTCAGTCCAATCATTACAAGCAGGAAGCAGCAAGGCCGACATAATAAGTCCTACAAATATTTTTTTATTTTGAAATATCGTTTTCATATATACAATACATTAAATTCATTAATACTTATTTTTTGCATGCCCACCACACATCTGTAGCCATGTTGTCAGGGCCTTGTAAGTATTTTGAAACAGCTTCATTTACATTATTCAAGTTGCTGGAATACTCTTCTGTCGGATAAGGCATGCGTCGAGCACCTTTATTAGAGTCAACAACACCACCACTCTTATTACCATCAGCTGTAGCAGGAATCAAATGCGGATATCCTGTACGACGATAATCAGACCAAGCTTCATGTCCCAACATCCAATTGGCAATCCATTTCTGAATAATGATTCTCTCTTGTTTTTCTTCCTTGGTTGCACCTTCATTCCATTTTACTGTAATGGTTGAAAGCTTTTCATTATAACTTTGACCAGAGAAAGGATCTACATAAGTCTCAGGAACATTTTCCTCATCTGCCATATAAGCATCTGCACCGTCTGCTCCCCACTGTTCAAATGACAGGCGAATACCTTCATTGTAGAAGCCTTCTGCATCTCCGCCCATATTGAAATCAAAAACAGCTTTACCTTCCGCACGCAGAAAAGCAACTTCTGCAGCATTCATCCACATAATAGGATCTGATGCCGAAATTTTCACAGTGGAGTAATCAATAAAATTATCAGCTATACTGCTTTGTGTGATATCAATACCACGTCTTAAACCGACATAGCTGCCATTGGATGCTTTTTCAAAATAACTTGCACGACGATTATCTTTATAACCATTCATATAGCAAATTATATCAGCAGCTGCATGAGTATCTCCACCGCTTGTTTCTATATTATAACGAACTGCTTCGAACAAAGGATTGGTAATTGTTCCAAAATACTTCCAGGAAGCATTGTCCTCATTGGCTGTAATCAATCCTGCTTCACTGTCAATACAAGCTTCCGCTATTTCTTTTGCTTTTTGTGGATTTGCATATGCAATACGAATTGCCAGACGCAAGCGCAATGAATTGGCAAATTTCATCCATTTCTTCACATCTCCACCGTACACATAGTCGGCTGTAGGAACCAATAATACATTCTGATTTTCAGAAAGTACCTGAATAGCATTATCAAGTTCCTCGAAAAACTTATTATAAACTTCTTCTTGAGAATCGTATGGAATTGTAATCTTACCATCTTCTCCAATCTTAGAATAAGGAATCGGGCCATATGTATCTGTAATACGACTCATGGCTGCAACCTTGATCACTTGTGCAATAGCATAAGGAACCGGATTACCAGTATTGTTTGATACAATCTTTACAGAGTTTAAGTTTCCATATAGCACAGGAATCACTTTATCACTGACCAGGAAAACACGTGTCCAGTCATTTTTTGCATTATAATTAGAAATAGTTGCAGAAAAGCCTTTGTTAGAATCTGCAAAATATCCTCCCATCGGGCCTCCCAACAAACAATCTGTAAATTGGGCAGTATTCACATCCGGAGATACTACACAACCTGCAAGCTGGGTCATGGCCGATCCCAATGCATAATCATCATTTTCAAGATCTCCCGGTTGGTAAGGATTGGAATTTATATCCAAATATTTGTCTGTACAAGAAAATGAGACAAATACTAAGGAGCTCAATATTAACTTGTTTAATATGGTATTTTTCATAATTATTATCTTTTAAAATTTAAAGCTCAAACTAAAGCCTATATTACGCAATGCTGGCATCATAAAATAGTCAATGCCCTGATAGAAATTATCAGTAGAAGCCACTGTTTCAGGGTCGAATGGAGCTTTATTGTAAATCATCCACAAATTGCGTCCGATAAGTGCGACTTTAATATCACAAACATTTCGTAACATTTTGCGTGGGAAAGTATAACTTATAGATGCTTCTTGCAAACGTACATTGGTTGCGGAATAAGTATAATACTGCGGAACTGCTGTTCCTGCTCCAATTGTGCTATACCAAGTCTCAGGAGTAACACGGTCTGTACCATTTACCATCACATAACCTAAATCCCGAGCATCAGCAGAAGCTTCAGAAACGCCATAATAATCAAGCATTGCCTGAGTTCTTGAATAAACCACTCCACCCAAGCGAGCTGTAATCAAGAAACCTACATTGAAACCTTTCCAAGACAGATTATTACGCCAAGCCAAATTACCATCAGGTAATACACTTCCTAACTTAATGTATTGATCTGGATCTGAAATGGTTTCAGTTGTCATTTTTCCGTCACGACCAATATAAATATCGCCATTGCTATCACGCTTCAGATCAATCAGAGAATAGAGGTCACCCATTGTTCCACCTTCTTTCAGGAAGAAACGTGTTTCTCCCAATCCTCCCATATTCAAAGAAGATAATGAGAATTTTTCTCCTGTAATAGGATTGATTGCATTATCAGCTAATTCCAGAATTTTATTACGGTTCATAGAATAGGTAATACCTGTATCCCATGTAAAGTCTCTCCAAGTATTTTTATATCCTAAAGAAAGCTCAATACCTTGGTTACGAACAGCACCTGTCTGAATATACATTGCAGACCATCCACTTACCGGAAGCTGAGGGTTAAATGTCTGGTTCATAGTCTTGGCATTGTAATAAGTTACATCCAAATCGAAGTTTTTCAAGAAGCGCATAGACAAACCAACTTCGAATGACTGAGTACGTTCCGGCTTCAAGTTATACAACGGATATTGGGTTGTAATGCTCCAGGCATTATTTTTCCATTCATAACGTGGGTTTGCAATATAACGTGAGAAAGGATTACCTACAGATGCCCAAGAACCGCGTATCTTCATATAAGACAAATAATCTTTATTTAAATTAGGCATCAACTCGGAAAGTACGATAGATCCACCCACTGAAGGATAGAAGAATGACTTACTGCTTGAATTTGGACCTGCCAACTGTGAAGGCCAATCATTACGTCCTGTCAATGTCAAATAATAAGTGCTCTTATATCCGATTTCTGCTGAAGCAAAGATTGACTGAGTCTGCTCACGCCATCCTTCCTGGAACTTTTTAGTTTTACTTGCACTCAAATTCTGAATAGCAAAGAAGTTTGTATATCCTACCGGCTCATCACCAAAAGCAGCTCCTCCATCCGCAATAGGACCACGTACTTGCATTGCATCAGAACGCATATCAGAGATAGAAGCACCTAAGTTGGCCTGTAAGCTCCAATCTGTACCAAAGTTTTTATTTACACTTACAAGGACATCTGCATACAACTGTTTTTCCTGAGTACGAGTAATACCATAAAGTCCTCGGTTTGATTGTTCTGTCAGCTGAAGATTAGTTGATGCATAGAATTTTTCGGTATAATCATTATTTGAATTATCCAAACGTACACGTCCGCTCACGTTCAACCAATCTAAGATCTGATAACTTAATCCGGCATTCAACATGTATCGGTCTTTCTTGTTATTACGAAGGTTACGATAGTTGATCCAATAAGGATTCTGCATCGTCATTGCCTCATCACCGATAGGCCAATACTGGGTATAAATCTTACGAGCCGGGTCATAGCGTTCATACATCTCAATATCCGACCAATCATTTCCTCTCGGGAACAGATAAGCGCCTACCAATGGGTTATTATACACACCCTGGTTAGTCATATTCTGGTCGTTCTGTAAAATATAGCTGGCACCGATATCCAACTTCATTTTATCATTCAGGAATGAAGTTGTATTACGTACAGTAAAATTATATCGATTATATTTATTATTAGGAATAATACCTTTAGAGTTCACTGCTGCTGCAGAAGCATAAGTCTGATTCTTCTCTGTACCAGTCGACAAAGAGATGCTTTCACTTCCAATTATACCTGTTTGGAAATAATCATCCGTAGGATTATAACCATAATAGTTGGCTTCAGTCAAATGAGGTCCCCAGCTACGGCTACCAGTAGAACTATATACGCCCTCAGAACCAGTTCCATAACGTGTCTGAAAACGTGGCATTACAAAAGGAGAAGAAAATTCGGTATTACTGTTGACTGTAATACTCAACTTACCTTCTTTTCCTTTTTTGGTAGTGATAACAATTGCACCATTAGCGGCATCTGAGCCATACAATGCAGCAGCTGCTGCACCTGTCAATACAGACATTGATTCAATATCTTCCGGGTTAATGTCAGCAATCGGTTCAGTTGAGCCCTGTGAGTTAAATTCAGTTCCTCCTTTATTGCTTCTACCAGAAAAAATAGGTACACCATCAATTACATAAAGAGCATTAGATGATTGCATAATAGATTTTGTACCACGCATTACAACTTTTGAAACACCACCAACTCCTGAAGAAGATGCATTGATATTTACACCAGCAACTTTACCATTTAACGAATTGACGAAGTTTACGTCTTTATTTGTTGTTACATCATCTGCAGTAACTTGCTGTACATTATAAGACAATGCTTTTTCCGAACGTTTAATACCCAAAGCCGTAACCACAACTTCGTCCAATACCTCTGTATCTTCTTTCATAGTAAGATTTAAGACTGTTTTCCCAACTACAGACACTTCTATTGTCTTATAGCCTACATAGGAAAATTGCAAAACAGCCTTGTCGGAAACCTCTAAAGAGAAATTACCATCAAAATCTGTAATTCCTCCATTGGTCGTACCCTTTTCCATGACTGTTACACCAATCAAAGGTTGTCCCAAAGCATCTACAACTTTCCCAGTTACTTTTTTTTGTTGAACAGTTTGTTGAACAGCTGCAGCATGTTCTGCAACAGGTTGAACAGCATCTGAAGATGCAAACGCATTTTGCATAGGAATTGCCAAAAGCGTTGACATCATTAATGTCCGAGCAAGAGTTTCCGAACATTTAGATGAGTGTTTCTTTCTCATTTCTGTTTTTTCTTGTTAAGGTTAAACAATATGTTATTCTTCAAAACGGCCCCAAATTTATAAAATATATTTAAGCAAGAACGTTTTTATATAATTTTTTCTAATAAAACATACAATATCTATTCAAATTCCAATCACATAATGACATTCTTCAAAAGAGAGTAATTCAAAATTATTTTCAATATTGACAATTAATTACAATAATAAAGACAAATAGTTTTTGTACTACCAAAACTATTAGGCAGGTCTAAATGAAAAATAATATACTCTCCAATGAGAATTTAACAAGTTCTAACTGACAATTCAAAAACATACAATTTCCCATTGTAATACCGAGCTTAAAATAAAAAATAAAACTATTTTCGAACTATATTCATTAAAAAAGGAAGAATAAAACATTAAGTTCCACTTAATTTTCACAAAATGGTTATCTGCCAGTATTGGATATGTTTTTTGTTAATCGTATTTTTGTAGCGATAAATTTACATTATAACTATAAATTTAATTTCATGAAACTCGTTGCATCTTCGTTCTGCGCTTTAGCTGCATTATTTGTGGCATGCAGTACCCCCAACAAGTCTGCTACCACAGACTATACGCAGTATGTAAACCCGTTCATCGGAACCGACTTCACCGGTAATACATACCCCGGTGCGCAAGTACCTTTTGGTATGGTTCAGCTCAGCCCGGACAATGGTCTTCCCGGATGGGACCGTATTGCCGGATACTATTACCCAGACAGCACTATTGCCGGATTCAGTCACACACACTTGTCTGGAACAGGAGCTGGAGACTTATATGACATTTCTTTCATGCCAGTTACTCTTCCGTACAAAGAAGCAGAAGAACCTCTGGGCATACATTCTAAATTTTCACACGACAACGAAAGTGCATATGCCGGATACTATCAAGTATTGCTGACAGACTATAATATTAATGTAGAATTGACTGCAACTGAACGTTGCGGTGTACAGCGTTACACATTTCCTAAAGCAGAATCGGCAATTATTCTGAACCTTAGCAAGGCAATGAACTGGGATGCTACACAAGACTCTCATATTGAAGTAGTAGACTCTGTGACCATTCAAGGATATCGCTATTCGGACGGATGGGCACGCAACCAGAAGATTTACTTCCGTACCCGCTTCTCTCGTCCTTTCGACAAGATGACAATAGATACAACTGCAATTGTAAAAGAAGGTAAGCAAATCGGTACTGGTTACATTGCACGTTTCGACTACCCGACCTCTGAAGGAGAACAAATCACTCTAGTTACAGCCATCTCGGGTACAAGTATGGAAGGAGCTGCCAAGAACTTACAGGCAGAAGCACCTAACAATGATTTCGATACTTATTTGGCACAAGCCAAAGACATGTGGAACAAAGAACTGGCTAAAATCCAAATTGAAACCACAAACGAAGATGATAGAGTGGTATTCTATACCGCATTATATCACAGTATGCTTGCACCTACTATCTACAACGATGTAGACGGAGCTTACTACGGTCCGGACAAGCAAGTACATCAGGCAGACGGCTGGACCAACTACAGCACTTTCTCATTATGGGACACTTACCGTGCCGCTCATCCTCTGTTTACTTATACTCAGCCTGAACGTACCAACGATATGATTAAGTCGTTCCTGGCATTCTACGAACAGAACGGACGCCTTCCGGTATGGAATTTCTATGGAAGTGAAACTGATATGATGATTGGTTATCATGCAGTACCTGTCATCGTAGATGCATATCTGAAGGGAATTGGTAACTTTGATGCAGAAAAAGCATTGGAAGCATGCGTTGCAACTGCAAATTTAGACCACTACCGCGGTATCGGTCTTTACAAAGAAAAAGGATATATACCTTATAATATAAAGGACGAATACAATACTGAAAACTGGTCGCTGTCGAAGACACTGGAATACACCTTCGACGACTTCTGTATAGCCGAAATGGCCAAGAAGATGGGTAAGGAAGAAATTGCCAAAGAATTTTATACCCGTGCCGGATATTATAAGAATGTATACAATCCTGCCACTTCATTCATGCAGCCACGCGACGATAAAGGTAATTTCATCGCCAACTTCAAAGCCGATGAATATACTCCGCACATCTGTGAAAGTAACGGATGGCAGTATTTCTGGTCTGCACAACACGACATCAAAGGTATGATTGACCTTGTAGGAGGAAAAGAACGTTTTGAGCAGAAACTGGACAGTATGTTTACATTCCATCCAACCGACGAAGACGAGTTACCGATTTTCAGCACAGGAATGATAGGACAATACGCACACGGCAATGAGCCAAGCCATCACGTAAGCTACTTGTTTAATGCTGTAGGCCAACCGGCTAAAACACAGAAATATGTAGCGGAAATCATGCACAATCTGTACACAAATACACCTGCCGGACTTTGCGGTAACGAAGACTGTGGACAGATGTCGGCATGGTATGTATTCAGTGCAATGGGATTCTATCCGGTAAATCCAGTATCAGGTATGTACGAATTGGGCACTCCGCTGTTCCCAAAGACAGAGTTGCATTTGTCTAACGGGAAGACATTTACAGTTATTGCCAAAGAAGTAAGTCGTGAGAATATCTACATCCAGTCTGTCAAGTTAAACGGACAGCCTTATGACAAGAGCTACATCACTCACGAGCAAATTATGAGTGGTGCTACACTGGAACTGGAAATGGGTAGCACACCAGGTACAGCTTGGTATTAATTGAATTAATCACTATTTTTGCTTTAATTTAAAGCATTTTCATTCTTATCATGAAGATAAAAAACATTGCAATCATAAGTTGCACAACCCTTTTCTCTATGCTGGGAGCATGTACCTCTTCCGGCATAGAGAAAGATTATGCATCTTATGTCAACCCGTTTATCGGAACAGGAGGACACGGACATACTTTTCCGGGAGCAGTAGTACCCAACGGAATGATACAGCCCAGTCCCGATACACGTATCGACGGTTGGGATGCTTCATCCGGGTATTATTATGCAGACTCACTGATAAATGGCTTTTCACATACTCATTTAAGTGGTACAGGATGCGCCGATTACGGTGATATCCTGCTGATGCCTACAGTAGGAGAACAAGTATATAATCCTCAGGACTATACACAACAGAATTTACCGTTCTCTTCTACATTCTCTCACAAAAATGAAATAGCAGAACCTGGATATTACTCTGTATATCTGGACCGTTATCAGGTGAAAGCCGAACTGACTGCAACCAAACGTGCTGCTCTGCACCGTTACACATTCCCTGCAAGTGAAAAAGCAGGTTTTATCTTAGACCTGGACTACTCTGTACAACATCAGACCAATCTGGACATGCAGGTAGAAGTAGTGAGTGACACTGAAATACGAGGACATAAACTCACAGAATACTGGGCCTTCGATCAGCAAATCAGCTTTTATGCCAAGTTCTCCAAACCTTTTACTTATACAATTGTAAGAGATACATTAACCGATCAAAACAACAAACAGCAGCCTCGTTGCAAAGTGCTTCTCAACTTCAGCACACAGCAAGACGAACCGGTATTGGTAAAGGTAGGTATTTCTGCAGTAGATATGGAAGGAGCTAAAAAGAACCTGGAAGCAGAAATTCCAGACTGGAACTTTGACAAGGTACGTAAAGATGCACGTCAGGCTTGGAATGAATATCTGTCTAAAATTGATGTTACTACAAACAATGAAACAGATAAAACTATCTTCTATACCTCAATGTATCATACAGCCATCAGTCCGAATCTTTTCATTGACGTAGACGGACGATACTGGGGTATGGATCGAACAGTCCACCAGGGAGATATCGATAAACCTATTTACACTACATTCTCTCTTTGGGATACTTTCCGTGCATTACATCCTTTATTGTCTATTATTGAGCCGCAAATGAATAATGATTTCATTTATTCTTTGCTTCAGAAACACAAAGAAGGAGGTATTTTTCCGATGTGGGATTTGGCATCCAATTATACCGGTACCATGATTGGCTATCATGCCGTATCGCTCATAGCCGATGCCTACACCAAAGGCTATGCTGATTTCGACCTGGATGAAGCTTACAAGGCCTGCTTGCGTACAGCCGAATATGATACAACAGGTATTGCCTGTCCGGCTTTAGTGCTTCCACATTTAATGCCACAGACTAAATATTATAAGAATAAGTTAGGCTACGTACCTTGTGATAAAGATAATGAATCAGTAGCCAAGGCATTGGAATATGCTTACGATGATTACTGCATCTCTATTTTGGCAGAAGCTGTAGGCGACAAAGAGAATTTGGCTAAATATACACAATTTGCCAAAGCATACCAGCATTACTTTGATCCGGAAACACGATTCATGCGTGGAAAAGATTCGGAAGGGAACTGGCGTACTCCGTTCAGCCCAAGAGCTTCCAACCATCGTAGCGATGACTATTGTGAAGGAAATGCATGGCAATGGACCTGGTTCGTACCGCATGACATCGAAGGATTGGTGCAATTGATGGGAGGAAAAGAAGCCTTTATCGGTAAATTAGACTCTCTCTTTACAGCCGATTCCAGCCTGGAAGGCGAAGAGGTATCTGCAGATATCAGTGGTCTTATCGGACAATATGCGCATGGTAATGAGCCCAGCCACCATATCATCCACATGTACAACTATGTGGGACAACCATGGAAGACTCAGGAACTGATAGACCGTGTGTTTAAAGAACAGTATCGCAATGCTCCGGATGGACTTTCGGGTAACGAAGACTGTGGACAGATGTCGGCATGGTACATACTTAACTCCATGGGATTCTATCAGGTATGTCCAGGCAAACCGGTTTATTCCATCGGACGTCCTTTGTTCGATGAAGCGGTAATCCATCTGCCTAACCAAAAGACATTTACCATCAAGGCATACAACAATTCAAAAGAGAACAAATACATCCAGTCTGTTATGCTCAATGGTACCCCGCTTCATACTCCCTTCCTAAATCATAAGGATATTGCAGAAGGCGGAATTATTGAGATAACAATGACCAATCAACCTAAACAATGGGAATTAAACAACAATTAATAAATAAGCCATGAAAAAAGTATCATTACTTATTTTGTTAGCTGGTTTTTTCAGCTTTGCGAAAGCGACTACTACCGATTATGCAGACTATGTAAGTCCGCTTGTTGGAACACAGTCGAGCTTTGAACTTTCTACCGGAAATACTTATCCTGCAATTGCAAGACCATGGGGTATGAATTTCTGGACTCCTCAAACAGGAAAGATGGGAGACGGATGGCAATATACTTATACTGCCACCAAGATACGCGGATTCAAGCAGACCCATCAGCCAAGTCCGTGGATTAACGACTACGGACAGTTCTCCATTATGCCTATTGTCGGCAAACCCGAATTCAACGAAGACAAACGTGCCAGCTGGTTTGCGCATAAAGGTGAAGAAGTAAAGGCATACTATTACAAAGTGTATCTGGCAGAACACGATATTGTAACGGAAATGACTACTACCGAACGTGCTGCCATGTTCCGCTTCACTTTCCCGGAAAACGAACATTCGTACATCGTAGTAGATGCATTCGACAAAGGTTCATATGTAAAAATCGAACCGGAACACAATCGTATCATCGGTTACTCTACACGTAACAGCGGAGGAGTTCCCGACAATTTCAAAAACTACTTCGTAATTGAATTCGACAAGCCGTTTACATACAAGGCTACTGTAGCTGATGGAGCATTGAAAGAAAACGGCGTCGAACAGCAGGCTAACCATGCAGGAGCAATCATTGGATTTGCAACCAAGAAAGGTGAAACTGTACATGCACGTATTGCCTCTTCTTTCATCAGCCACGAACAGGCCCTCATCAACTTGAAGGAGTTGGGTAACGACAACTTCAATACTTTGGTAGCAAAGAGCAAGGAAGCATGGAACGAGGTATTGTCTAAGATTGATGTAGAAGGCGGCAACCTTGATCAATACCGCACATTCTACTCATGCCTGTACCGTTCATTGCTGTTCCCACGCAAATTCTATGAAATTGATGCACAGGGTAAAGTGGTACACTACAGCCCTTACAACGGACAGGTATTGCCCGGATATATGTATACTGATACCGGATTCTGGGATACATTCCGCTGTCTCTTCCCTCTGCTTAACCTGATGTATCCTTCTGTAAACAAGGAAATTCAGGAAGGTTTAATTAACACATACAAAGAAAGCGGCTTCTTCCCTGAATGGGCTAGTCCGGGTCACCGCGGCTGTATGATTGGCAACAACTCTGCATCTGTACTGGTAGACGCTTATATGAAAGGTGTAAAGGTTGAAGATCTGGAAACTTTATACAAAGGCCTGATTCACGGAACAGAAAATGTACACCCGGAAGTATCTTCAACCGGACGTCTGGGACATGAATACTACAACAAACTGGGCTATGTTCCTTACGATGTAAAGATTAACGAAAACGCTGCACGTACGCTGGAGTATGCATACAACGACTGGTGTATCTACCAGCTGGCCAAAGATTTGAAGCGTCCGAAAAAGGAACTCAAGCTGTTTGCAAAACGCGCCATGAATTACAAGAATCTGTTCGACAAAGAAAGTCTTTTGATGCGCGGACGTAATGAAGACGGCAGTTTCCAGGCTCCATTCTCACCATTGAAATGGGGTGACGCCTTTACAGAAGGAAACAGCTGGCACTATTCATGGTCAGTATTCCACGACCCTCAAGGTTTGATTGACCTGATGGGAGGCGACCAGGTATTTACCCACATGCTCGACTCTGTATTCTCTGTACCGCCTATCTTCGATGACAGCTACTACGGACAGGTAATCCATGAAATACGCGAAATGACAGTAATGAACATGGGTAACTATGCACACGGAAACCAGCCTATCCAGCACATGATTTACCTGTACGATTATGCAAAACAACCTTGGAAAGCACAGTACTGGTTGCGTCAGGTAATGGATAGAATGTATTCTGCAACCCCTGACGGATATTGCGGTGACGAAGACAACGGACAGACTTCAGCATGGTATGTATTTACAGCTCTCGGTTTCTACCCTGTATGTCCGGGAACAGACCAGTATGCAGTAGGTGCTCCTTTGTTCAAGAAAGCAACCATCCATTTGGAAAACGGAAAGAATGTAGTTATCAATGCGCCGGAAAACAGTAAGGAAAACATCTATATCCAGCACATGAAAGTAAATGGAAACGAGTACACCAAAAATTACTTTACTCACTCCGATTTCATGAACGGTGCAGTTATCGACATCAACATGAGTAATACTCCAAATAAAGAAAGAGGTATTGCTCCGGAAGATGCTCCTTATTCATTTACCAATGAATTAAAGAAATAATCTTTCACACCCCATTTTAACAGCCCTTCCAATTCATTTTTCCACAAAGAAGTGAATTGGAAGGGCTGTTCTTTTTATGACAAAGTTTCTTCAAATCCTTTCGGTACAAAGCAGATTGCAGACGGGCATCTGTCTACATCAAAATTCAAAAGAACAACAATAAAAAAGTACAAAATCAAGAGTTCTATTTTCAATATTTCAGTATTAATTCTTACATTTGTAGACCAAATTAATGACATTTTGCAGACAAAGTTTTAATGCTATGAAAATAGAAGGAAAGACAATTCAACAAACAAAAAGAAATCCTATTACATGGGTTCCGACAGCCTACTTTGCAATGGGGCTACCCTTTGTAGTGCTCAACATGGTGACAGTATTAATGTTTAAAGGACTGAATGTAGAAGACAAACTCATCACATTCTGGACTTCCTTAATCCTACTTCCTTGGACATTGAAGCCCTTATGGAGTCCTTTCCTTGAACTTTTCAAGACTAAAAAATTCTTTGTCATAGCTACTCAGCTCATCACAGGTATCACTTTCGGACTGGTAGCATTTTCACTCAATCTCCCTCACTTTTTCAGCATTGCAATCGCTTTACTTGCCATTATTGCATTTAGCGGTGCCACACACGACATTGTTTGCGATGGAGTCTATATGAGTGAACTTTCCACAGAAGAACAGGCCAAGTACATCGGATGGCAAGGAGCTTTCTATAATATTGCAAAAATCATTGCTACCGGTGGATTGGTTTATCTGGCAGGTTATCTGATTGAGAGCTATGGTGGTGGAGCTGGCGCTGATGCATCCAGTGTTTTATCAGCCAACCAAAAAGCATGGATGATTATCATGGCTATTTTGTGCGTGGTAATGGTACTTTTAGGCATTTATCACATGTTTATGCTACCTTCCGGAAGCAATAATGTAAAAAAGGAAGCACGTAGCACAAAGGAAGTCATGTCTGAATTAGGCAATGTTCTTCTTGCTTTCTTCAAGAAACATCATATCGTTTACTACTTGTTCTTTATTATCCTCTATCGCTTTGCAGAAGGCTTTGTGATGAAAATCGTACCTCTATTCCTGAAAGCAAGCAGAGATATGGGTGGTTTGGGACTGAGCGAAAAAGAAATCGGACTATATTACGGTACATATGGAGCTGCCGCCTTTGTGTTAGGCTCATTACTGGCCGGATACTATATTGCAGCACGCGGACTGAAGAAAACTTTGTTCTCTTTGTGCTGTATCTTCAACTTACCTTTCGTGGTATATGCATTCTTTGCGTTTTTCCAGCCGGAAAACGGAATTATCATCTGTAGCGGTATTGTATTCGAATACTTCGGATATGGTTTCGGATTCGTAGGCCTCACCCTGTTTATGATGCAACAAGTAGCACCGGGCAAACATCAGATGGCTCATTATGCTTTTGCTTCCGGTATTATGAACTTGGGAGTAATGATTCCAGGAATGCTCAGCGGATGGGTATGCGAATTGTTGGGCGAATGGTTCAACAAACCGGGAGGATATGAACCTTTCTTTATCTTTGTACTCATTGCTACTATCCCGGCATTTTTAATCACTTATTTCGTTCCATTCAAATATAATGCAGACGGAACATTGATAGAAGGAGAAAGAGAATAATCAATAAACCATTAAATAAATAGAATTATGGCAGAAAACTTTATTATGCCTTGGGAAGATCGCCCGGCAGGTTGTAAAGATGTAATGTGGCGTTACTCAAAAAATCCGGTTATCGGACGTTACCACATCCCTACATCAAACAGTATTTTCAACAGTGCAGTTGTTCCATTCAAAGATGGATTCGCCGGTGTATTCCGTTGCGACAACAAAGCTGTACAGATGAACATCTTCGTAGGTTTCAGTAAAGACGGTATCAACTGGGATATCAGCCACGAACCTATCAAATTCAAGGCTGGTAATACAGAAATGATTGAATCTGAATACAAATATGACCCTCGTGTAACTTGGATTGAAGACCGCTACTGGATTACATGGTGTAACGGATACCACGGACCTACAATCGGTATCGCTTATACTTTCGACTTCGAAGAATTCTTCCAGTGCGAAAACGCATTCTTGCCATTCAACCGTAACGGTGTATTGTTCCCACAGAAAATCAATGGCAAATATGCAATGTTGAGCCGTCCGAGCGACAACGGTCACACTCCGTTCGGTGATATCTATATCAGCTATAGCCCTGATATGAAATACTGGGGTGAACACCGCTGCGTAATGAAAGTGACTCCGTTCCCTGAAAGTGCATGGCAGTGTACTAAGATTGGAGCAGGTTCTGTTCCTTTCCTTACAGAAGCAGGATGGTTGATGTTCTATCACGGTGTAATCACTACTTGCAACGGTTTCCGTTACTCAATGGGTGCAGTGATTCTGGACAAAGACAATCCGGAAAAGGTATTGTACCGTACACGCGACTACTTGCTGGCACCGGCAGCTCCTTACGAACTGCAGGGTGATGTACCTAACGTAGTATTCCCTTGCGCTGCATTGCAGGACGGCGAACGTGTTGCCGTATATTATGGTGCAGCTGATACTGTAGTAGGTATGGCATTCGGATACATCAACGAAATCATTGAGTTCGTAAAAACTCACTCAATCGTGTAAATGAATGCATAAAGTACGATTGTACACATTGAAAAATCAATAAAACCTAAGAATAAAGCTGCATCAGGTAGACCGGTTTCTATCCGGACTATTTGGGCAGCTTTATTCTTTTTCAATTTTATATAATTATATAATCTAACTTATCCATGAAACATTTCTTACTCGGTCTGACCTGCCTGTTTACCCTGAATACACTTCAGGCACAAGAGCCGGTCGATTATGTGAATCCGTTCATCGGAACAACCAACTTCGGGACTTGTAATCCGGGAGCCATCTGCCCTAACGGTCTGATGTCTGTCGTACCGTTCAACGTAATGGGTTCCGACGAAAATACTTACGATAAAGATGCCCGCTGGTGGTCAACTCCGTACGAATACACCAATAGTTTCTTTACCGGATTTGCTCACGTCAACCTCAGCGGTGTGGGTTGCCCCGAACTGGGATCACTCCTGCTGATGCCTACTACAGGCAAACTGGATGTAGACTATCATAACTACGGAAGCAAATACGAAAAGGAAAATGCCAATCCGGGATATTATACTATTTCACTGACCAAATATAACATTCTGGCAGAAGCAACAGCTACTCCACGTACCGGACTTTCACGTTTCACTTTCCCGAAAGGAGAGAGCAACATTCTTCTGAATTTGGGTGAAGGTCTGACCAACGAAACCGGTGCTTTCATGCGTAAGGTGAACGATCAGGAAATAGAGGGTATGAAACTTATGGGTACATTCTGCTACACCCCACAAGCTGTATTCCCCATCTACTTTGTAATGCGTATTAACAAGGCTCCCAAAGCTTCGGGATACTGGAAGAAACAGCGTCCTATGACCGGAGTGGAAGCTGAATGGGATCCGGATCAAGGCAAATACAAATTGTACACCAAATACAATAAAGACATTGCCGGCGATGACATCGGCGCATGGTTTACTTTCGATACAGAAGAAGGTGAACAGATTGAAGTTTCAATGGGTGTTTCTTTTGTCAGCATAGAAAATGCAAGAGAAAACCTCGACAAGGAACAGCACGGACGTCACTTTGCAGAAATTCATCAGGAAGCCCGTACACGCTGGAACGATGATTTGAGCCGTATCCTGGTAGAAGGAGGAACAAAAGACCAGAAGACTGTATTCTACACAGCCTTATACCACGCCCTGATTCATCCGAACATCTTGCAGGATGTAAACGGACAGTATCCGCAGATGGAAGGTGATAAAATCCTGACAACAAAAGGCAATCGCTATACCGTTTTCTCTCTTTGGGATACTTACCGCAACGTACATCAGCTGATGACACTGGTTTATCCGGAACGTCAGATGGACATGATCAATACCATGCTGGATATGTACCGCGAACACGGATGGTTGCCTAAATGGGAACTGTACGGACGCGAAACACTGACTATGGAAGGAGACCCCAGTATTCCGGTTATCGTAGATACCTGGATGAAGGGATTCCGCGATTTCGACATTAATCTGGCATACGAAGCAATGTACAAGTCGGCTACACTTCCTGGCAAAGACAACCTGATGCGTCCGGACAACGACGACTATACACAGAAAGGTTACGTAGCACTCCGCGAACAGTTTGACAACTCGGTATCGCATGCACTGGAATACTACATTGCCGACTACTCTCTCTCTACGCTGGCTAAGGCATTGGGTAAGAAAGAAGATGCAAAACTCTTCTACAAACGTTCTATGGGATACAAGAACTACTATTGCAAAGACTTTGGTACCTTGCGTCCTATCCTGCCCGACGGTACTTTCTACTCACCATTCGACCCCATGCAAGGACAGAATTTCGAGCCAAGCCCAGGTTTCCACGAAGGTAATGCATGGAACTATACATTCTATGTGCCTCATGATATAAAAGGACTGGCAAAACTGATGGGTGGCAAGAAGAAGTTTGTAGACAAACTGCAAATGATATTCGATAAGGGTTATTATGATCCTGCCAACGAGCCAGATATTGCATATCCTTACTTGTTCAGCTACTTCAAGGGTGAAGAATGGCGTACACAGAAAACTGTAAAAGAATTGCTTAACAAGTATTTCACCACCAAGCCTGACGGTATTCCGGGTAACGATGATACCGGTACAATGTCTACTTGGGCTATTTTCAGTATGATGGGATTGTATCCGGATTGTCCGGGTGTACCAGAATATACACTGACATTGCCTACCTTCGATAAAGTAACCATCAAACTCGATCCGAAATACTACGGAACAGATAAGCTGGTTATCGAAACAGTCAACAAAGAAAAGGATTCCGATTATATCGAATCAATTAAAATGGGTGGAAAGAAATGCGGATACCGCATCAATCATAACGATTTGGTGAAAGCCGGTACACTGCAGTTCTACAAGAAATAACAGCAATTAGCTTACTTACTCAAAACAGCATCTCATCTGGAATAGTATGGGATGCTGTTTTCTTTTATCAGCTTATTTCATTCGACGACGTCGAATGCACAATCGACAACGTCGGCTGTACGGCCAACGGCGACAACCCGACAACCGACGACGGCGGATGAAACTTTCTATCGTTCTCATCACTATTCTATTCCTGCCACAAAATATATCTGCAAAGGAATGACCTGCCCCCTTCATACAAATCTATTTCGCTCCTTACTTGAACTAATGTACAATTTATAGAAATCAACTACAGAACAGCAAATTACACGATTATGAGCTTTTCAGAGGAAAAAGAATCCGTATGCCAAAAAGAAAGGCCACCTCAAAATAAACTTGAGATGACCTTATCTGTATTCTTTTCCTCATCAGAGGAACCATGCTTTTATGGCTTTGAAAAGCATACTTATTTCTTTTCAGCGCCAAGCAGTTCTTCCAGCTTATTATACAAAGCCTGTCCACGCAAATTAGTTGCTACTACAGAACCGTCAGGACCTATCAGCATTGTATAAGGGATACTTCTCACTCCATACATCACTGCTCCTTCACACTTCCAACCTTTCAAATCGGACACATGATTCCAGTTCAGTTCCATCTGTTTGATAGCTCCCTTCCAAGCTTCTTCTTTATTATCCAACGATACCCCCAAGATATCGAAACCTTTGTCTTTAAAAGCCTCGTAAGCTTTCTTTACATGCGGCATTTCTGCACGACAAGGTCCACACCAACTAGCCCAAAAATCTACCAATACATAGTTTCCTTTTCCTACATATTCGGAAGTATTGTGCATTTTACCGTCGGCTCCCATCATATCAAAGTGGGTAAACTGATTTTTCTGCTGTGCAAAAGCGAACAATACAGTCATGCACAGACACAACATACATACTACTTTCTTCATTTTTTAATTGGGTTAAAGGTTATTCTTCGTACATTTTTTCTATTTCTGCCGCGTAATTCTTTATCAGAACCGAACGTTTGATTTTCAAGGTATTTGTCAGTTCTCCCTTCTCCATGCTGAACGGCTCGGGCAGCAAGGTAAAGCGTTTAATCTGCTCATAATGGGCAAACTCCTGCTGAAGGGTATCAATACGCATCTTAAACAATTCGATAATCTCCGGTTTCTGCAGCAAATCTTTCCGGTCGGTATAGGCAATATGATGGTCTTTGGCATATTTTTCTACCTGTCCGTATTCCGGAACAATAAGAGCAGAGACAAACTTACGCTGGTCGGCAATAATAGAGATCTGATCTATATAACGATCTACGACCAATTTTGTTTCGATAGCCTGCGGAGCAATGTATTTTCCGTTAGATGTTTTAAACAAATCTTTAATACGGTCTGTCAAATACAAATAGCCGTCTTTCACATAACCGGCATCTCCTGTATGGAACCATCCGTCTTCTGTAAGTACCTGGCGGGTCAGGGCTTCTTTCTTGTAATATCCTTTTGTTACTGTTTCTCCACGCAACAGAATTTCGTTGTTTTCTCCAATCTTCAGTTCCAGTCCCGGCATCAGACGGCCCACAGAACCGATACGGAAATCATCCAGCCATTCACAGGATACCGTTGCTGTCGTTTCGGTCAGACCATATCCGGCTATCATATTAATACCTACTGCACGAACAAACTCTTGTACTGCCACCGGAATAGCTGCTCCGGCTGTAGGGAAGAAGTTTCCGTTCTCTATACCAATGGTTTTCTTCAGTAAGCTGTAAATGGTCTTTTCATAAAACTTATACTTCATATGCAACCACGCAGGAGGAGTCTTTCCATTCATCAGATAGTCAATGTTATGCTCCTTGCCTACACGCAAGGCATCCAGCATCAGACTCTTCTTTAATCCTGTAGTTGCATTGATTTTTTCCTGTACACCGGCATAGACTTTTTCCCAAAAACGGGGCACACTACACATAGCCGTAGGACGAACCTCTTTAATTGTTTTCTGGATATCCTGCGGACGTAAATTTATACAAAGCTGACATCCCCTATATAAACAGTAATAGGACCAGGCACGTTCGAAAATATGAGTAAATGGCAAGAAGTTCATAATCACATCGTCTTCTCCCAAACGGGTAATACGAGTGTTGTGGGCCTCAAAAGCAGCTCCATAGCAAGAATGATGAAGCATCACTCCTTTTGATTCGCCGGTGGTACCCGATGTATATAGAATATTAGCCAAATCCGTATCTGTAGATGCGGCTGTACGTGATTCGACTTCATTCTTATAGTCTTTTTCTTCTCCCAGCTTCAGGAAATCAGTATAATAAAGTGAATTATTATCGTTAGGAGCTCGTTTTACTTTCGGATCGAAAATAATAATCCGATGCAGCGTCTTGCACAGGTTCTGAACACGAAAAGCTACATCATACTGATATTGTTCACCCACAAACAGGTAACGGATTGATGCATCCTCCAAAATATAATGTACCTGCGATTCGGAACTGGTAGCATACAGCGGTATAGTTACTACACGGCAAGCAAAAGCTCCAAAATCTGTATATAAACATTCCGGCATGTTCTGAGAGAAAATACCGATATTTTCCTGAACTTCAACCCCCAATGCAATTAAGGCTTCCGATACCTTCCATACTCTCTCTGAAAACTGATTCCATGTAACAGGTATCCAGCTTTCTGTTTCATAGTCACGATATTTTAAAGCGATTCTTTCACCATATTTTTTTGCCTGGTGATGAATCAAATGCGATAAACAAGAATTGCTCATTTATTGTTTTTATTTAATCTCTTTGCAAAGATATGGTTTAATTTGGAATGACCCACTATGCCCGCATATTATTTTCTCCGTTTATTCAATGACTTACAGCAATATCACGCAACTTTTTAATTGCAGATGCAACTGTATAATAACCGTTAAACATCAAGATGTTTAGACAGAAAATATTATCTTTGCTTCATCAAAAAAAAGCATTTTTATGATAGATTACGATTATTACACAGCCGAAGCTATTACCCTGCTACAAGCTCTAATTGGCATTCCGTCTATCAGCCGGGAAGAAGAAGCTGCTGCAGACTTTCTACAAAACTACATCGAAGCTACAGGTATTATGACCGGACGTTCGGGAAATAACATTTGGTGTATCAGCCCGATGTTCGACATCAACCGTCCTACCATTCTTCTGAATTCACATATCGATACTGTAAAACCTGTTCAGGGATGGCGCAAGCAACCCTTTACAGCCAAGATGGATAATGGCAAACTTTATGGATTAGGAAGCAACGATGCAGGTGCCAGTGTAGTTTCTTTATTCCAGACCTATCGTTATCTTAGCAGTACCCAGCAAAAATATAATCTCATCTTCCTTGCCTCATGCGAAGAAGAAGTATCGGGTAAAAATGGAATAGAAAGCGTTTTGCCACAACTGCCTCCTATTACATTGGGAGTAGTAGGAGAACCTACAGAGATGAATCCGGCCATTGCCGAAAAAGGATTAATGGTACTGGATGTAACTGCACGAGGAAAAGCAGGACATGCGGCACGTGAAGAAGGAGAAAATGCTATTTACAAAGTACTCGATGATATCAACTGGTTCCGTAGCTACCGTTTTCCGAAGGAATCATCTTTATTGGGACCGGTAAAGATGACCGTCACACAAGTTAATGCCGGTACACAGCATAACGTAATTCCTGATTTATGCACTTTCGTTGTGGATATCCGGAGCAATGAATTCTATTCAAACGTCGAACTATTAGAAGAAATCAAGACTCACATCAGTTGTGAGGCTAAAGCCCGTTCTTTCCGTTTGAATTCATCACGCATTTCTCCTGAGCATCCCTTTGTAAGAAGAGCTGTTGAATTAGGAAAAGTGCCATACGGATCGCCGACTCTCTCCGATCAGGCTTTAATGCCTTTCCCTTCGGTTAAAATTGGCCCGGGAAAATCATCCCGTTCGCATACAGCCGATGAATATATTTTAGTCAGCGAAATAGAAGAGGCAATAAAAACCTATATTGACATTTTAGACGGACTGGAACTCTAAGACATTAAAAAGGGAAACGGAATTTACGAAGTTCAGCACGCAGACGAAGAGATTGTCCTTCGGTCATGCTGTCAAGTAAAGTCCAAAATGCTTCCCCATGATTCATTTCACGGGTATGTGCAAGTTCATGTAAAATCACATAATCCATCAACTTAGAAGGTACCAGCATCAAATAACAGGAAAGACTAATAGTACGCGTAGCTGTGCAACTTCCCCAACAGGTTCGGGCACCAGTTATGCGTACTTTTTTATAGGGCAATCCATAACGCTCGGACCAGAACCGAAGAAGAGGAGGCAAATAAGAAGATGCTGCTTTTTTCAAGGCTCTGATTATGGCATTACGCACCAGCTTTTGGACTTCCTCTTTCGAAAAATCAGTATCACGCGGACAATATATATTTATCCCCTCTTCCGTTTGCCGGAGCATGAAGCATTTCATGTCACCAGGTACCAAAGACAGGCGAAAACATTCAGATTGAATAGAAAAATTAAAGTCAATCTTCTTCACTGCTACTTTGCGGAAATCTTCCAACAGCCGTTCTCTATAAGAAGACAGTACAGCCATCACTCTATCGGTCTTACTGTAAGGAGGAACGGTAACATACAGCCCATCTGGCTTTACACGCATCGTAATATTGCGAGCCAAACGGCGGGAACGGAGTATGATATATCCGAAATCCGGATCGGGTATGATTCTTTTAGTTGCCATAATTATGAGTACAAAGATAAAGAAAGAAAGGTTACTGCTCACGCGGTAACCTTTCCCAATTTATTGAGTTAGTAATTTAATTTGAGAGAATTGAAACTTCACAGCCTCTAAAACAATTTTAAGCACTAACTATTATATATAAAAGCAAATGAAAATGTTATTTCGTTATTCCTCCACATCCAATCCTTGAGACATATCCATCGGTATAGCCAAGGTATCAGATTCATACGCAACTTGTGGAGTTTTCTGGTGATGTTCATATTCGTCATACACATATACAACACCTGCTTTCTCCTCACTGACAGAATGTTTCACCACTCCTCCTACCAGAAAAAGAAACGCTACTACAGCAGCAGCCTTAAACAAGGGCATAAAACGGGAATGCAAGCTAAGATGCTTGGCTTTGACTACAGGTCTTTCTATTTCAGCCAATACACGACGGTCAAAATCCTCGCCTAACCCGACTTTCTTTTCTTCTTCCTGATAGATAAACAATGACCGATAAGGCAACAAATGAACAGGAATATCTTTTTGCTTGAAGAAAGAACGGAGAATCTGCTCTTCTTCGATAGAAGTCTCACAAATCCAGTAACGCTCCAACAGCTGTTCAATATACTTATAGTCCATATCTTATTAAATCATTGTATTTCATTTTAATCCGTTGCCGTGCCCTAAAAAGATTTACTTTTACCTGTTCCTCCGTTAGGTGCATAATCTCGGCAATTTCTTTATAGCTTTTTTCTTCCACATCACGCAACTGTAACATTGTACGCTGCTTTTCCGGAAGATCATTGATGAGCCGGTGAATCAGACTTAACTGTTCCTGTTGTTCCAATTGCTCATCAGGTCGCAACGCATCTGAAATCTCCTGCATTTCAGGTAGCAATTCTTCATGCCGGGCATCCATCTTCTGACTACGATCTATTGCCAAGTTTCTGGCAACCGTCAGACAGTAAGCCTCCACAGACTCGAATTGTTTCCATTCCTCGCGCTTATTCCAAACCCGAATCATGGTATCTTGTACAATATCTTCCGCTTCTGCACTGTCCAGTGTTATACGAAGTGCCAACCTGTACAATTTATCCTTCAGCGGTAATATATCGTTTCGAAAACTGATTTCTTGCATTGCTTTCTATAACAATGACGGGTGAATGACCCCAAAGTTACACCCACCCGTCTATTTTTTTCATTTTTTTCTAATTACTGTTCCTTCTTGCCTGTGGATAGCTGAAGCTTGTGTGATAACAACCTGACTGACTCCCGCTTCTACAGCCGAAAAAGAATTTTCCAGTTTAGGAATCATTCCTCCCTGTATAATTCCTTCGGATACATACTGTTCAAACAATTCGGGAGTAATAACGGGAATTACACTATCATCATCGTTTTCATCACGCAGCACTCCTTTTTTCTCAAAGCAGTAAACCAAAGTCACATCAAACTCTTCAGCCAATGCTTTTGCTGTTTCTCCGGCAATAGTATCGGCATTGGTATTCAGCATAGAACCTGCTCCATCGTGAGTAAGAGGTGCCATAACAGGTACTATTCCCTGACGAATCAGATTGGCCAATACAGAAGCATTCACAGCCTTCACATCGCCTACATAACCATAATCCACCTCTTTCACCGGACGTTTTTCCGAACGAATCACATCCATATCTGCTCCTGTCAATCCAATGGCATTGACACCCTTAGCCTGAAGACCAGCTACAATATTTTTATTAACCAATCCTCCATATACCATTGTCACTACTTTCAACGTCTCCAAATCGGTAATACGGCGTCCGTTTACCATACGGCTTTCAATACCCAGTTGAGCAGCTATTTTGGTAGCCGAACGTCCACCGCCGTGTACCAATAGTTTATAGCCAGGTATTGTAGAGAAATCAGTCAAAAGCTGATTCAAGGTTTCAGATTCTTCTACAATCTTACCACCTACTTTTATCACTGTCAGTTTTTCTTTCATAATCCACAACAAATACAAAGTCAGAATGAAAGGTTGATTTTATAATGAGCAGACTCATCATCCTTTCATTCCGACTGCTATTTTATTCCAAATATGTATATCCGTAAAGTCCGGAACGATAATTCGCAAGGAACTCTTTACCTTCTTCAAGCGAAATCTTACCTTCTTTTACAGACTTGGTTACCCATGTCTCCAAAGTACGTACCAGTTTCTTCGGATTATACTGTACATAATCCAAAACCTCTGCTACAGTTTCACCGTCAATAATCTGATCGATAGAATATCCTTTTTCGTTTACACTTACGTGCACGGCATTGGTATCACCAAACAGGTTGTGCATATCACCCAAGATTTCCTGATAAGCTCCCACCAAAAATACGCCGATGTAATAAGATTCCTTTCCTTTCAGAGTATGTACCGGCAAATCATGCGATACATTACGTGTAGAAACGAAGTTGGCAATCTTTCCGTCCGAGTCGCAAGTTATATCCTGCAGAGTAGCTGTACGATCCGGGCGTTCATCCAAACGCTGAATAGGCATAATCGGGAAAATCTGGTCGATAGCCCATGAATCCGGCAACGACTGGAACAAAGAGAAGTTACAGAAATATTTATCTGCAAGCAACTTATCCAGTTTACGGAATTCATCGGGAGCATGTTTCAATCCAGAAGCAATCTGATTGATTTCCCGTGTCACCGACCAATACAGACGTTCTATCTGCGCACGTGTCTTCAGGTCTACAATACCATGGCTGAACAAATCCAATGTTTCCTCACGAATCTGTTGTGCATCGTGCCATGCCTCCAACATACGGCTCTGATTCAAGTTATCCCAAATCTGATACAGTTCATGAACCAGCTCATGATCATCGGGACTAACCTCAAAATCATCATCCATCTCTGGGAGAGAAGCTGTTTCGAGCACCTCAAAAATCAATACAGAATGATGTGCAGTCAACGAACGTCCACTTTCTGTAATGATATTTGGATGAGGTATATTATTCTTATTGCTGGCGTCTACCATAATTGAAATAGAGTCGTTTACATATTCCTGAATGGAATAGTTGACACTACTTTCACTGTTGGAAGAACGGGTTCCGTCGTAATCCACACCTAAACCGCCACCTATATCGACAAACTCCACAGGGAAGCCTAACTGATGAAGCTGTACATAGAACTGTGAAGCCTCACGCAAGGCGGTCTTGATACGACGAATCTTTGTAACCTGACTACCAATATGAAAATGAATCAGCTTAAGACAGTCTTTCATATCTTTCTTCTCAATGAAATCGAGAGCCTCAAGCAACTCACTGGAAGTCAAGCCAAATTTGCTGGCATCTCCTCCACTGTCTTCCCATTTACCGCTACCGGAAGAAGCCAGTTTAATACGGATACCAATATTAGGACGTACATTCAACTGCTTGGCCATGCGCGCAATCAAACGCAACTCATTCATTTTTTCCACTACAAGGAAAATACGTTTTCCCATTTTCTGAGCCAACAAAGCCAGCTCGATATAGCTTTCGTCCTTATACCCGTTACATATAATCAAAGAGTCCGAGTCGGTATTAATTGCAATTACAGCATGCAACTCAGGTTTTGAACCGGCTTCCAGTCCAAGATTGAACTTCTTTCCATGACTGATGATTTCCTCTACCACCGGACGCATCTGATTCACCTTAATAGGATAGATAATAAAGTTCTGTGCTTTATATCCATATTCTTCAGAAGCAATGGAAAAACAGTTTGAGATTTTTTCGATACGATTATCCAGAATATCAGGAAAACGTACCAGCATAGGGGCAGTCACATCTCTCAGCTGCAGTTCATCTACCAGTTCTTTCAAGTCGACAGCCACTCCATTTTTACGGGGAGTAACCACCACGTGACCTTTCTCATTAATACCAAAGTAAGAAACTCCCCACCCTGTAATGTTGTAGAGTTCCTCAGAATCTTCAATACGCCATTTTCTCATTTCACAACATAAAAAGACTACGTTTATACTTAATTTAATAACAGTGTTTTCAATCTTTGTACCGAACAGCTAATCTGTTCTCTATCTTCCAGGCTTTCCGCATTAAAAACATATTTAGCCTGCGAATAGAACGGGACTCGAATCCTCAATGCATTCTGAATCACATCCATCAGTTCTTCGTCCGATTTATCCATCAGAAGAGGTCTTTTACTCTTTGCTATCTTCAAGCGCCGGAACAATACTTCCGGAGAAGCGTCCAGAAAAACAGTTTCTCCCTTCCCGTTCATATACTCCATATTGTCGAAGAAACAAGGTGTACCTCCTCCACATGCGATTATCACATCCTCAAACTCGGCCACTTCGTGAAGCATGTTTCTTTCTATCTCCCGGAAGCCATCTTCTTTCCGTTCTTCGAACAGTTCTTGCACTGTCTTATGGAAACGTTCTTCAATATACCAGTCTAAATCGATGAATTGCAGTTGCATGGCACGGGCATACGCCTTTCCCAGCGTGGTCTTGCCCGACCCCATGTAACCTATTAAAAATATACGTTTCATGCCTTTCTCTTAGCGGTTGAACGTGTTTTACGTACTTCAGCCTTTTCTTTCTGCAACTCAATAACCTTAAAGCAGGTTTCAATATTCAGGTCAGACGGTTCTATGTTCGACGGAATCTTATAATTCTTCTTCTGATAAGAAATATAAGGCCCATAACGACCATTCAGAATCTGAAGATCAGGTTCTTCGGCAAAAGTCTTGATTACCTTCTGTGCATCAGCCTGCTGTTTGTTTCGGATAAGAGTAAGAGCCTCATCCAATGTAATTTCCAAAGGATTTGTAGTCTTAGGAATTGAAACAAACATATCCCCATAATGTACATAAGGTCCGAAACGTCCTTCGCCGATAATCACTGTTTTTCCCTCTACTTCACCCAAATTACGAGGCAGTTTAAACAGGTCTAAGGCTTCTTCCAGGGTGATTGTTTCCAAAGAATATTCCTTTTTCAACTGGGCAAACTTAGGTTTCTCTTCATCGTCTACCGTTCCAATCTGCACCACAGGACCAAATCGGCCAATCTTCACCGATACCTGTTTTCCAGTCTTCGGATCTGTACCCAAGATACGTTCTCCCACACGATGTTCAGACTTCGAAGTCAAGGTCTTTTCCACCAGCGGATGGAAACCTTCGTAGAAGTGTTCCATAACTCCGGTCCATTCCTTTTCTCCATCTGCTATTTCGTCGAATTCTTTTTCTACGCTGGCCGTAAAATTATAATCCATAATCTGAGGGAAGTACTCTATCAGGAAGTCGTTGACCACAATACCGACATCGGTAGGCAGCAATTTAGACTTCTCACTGCCAGTCAGTTCGGTACGTGTACTTTCCGAAATCACTCCCTCTTCCAGTTTCAATATCGTATAATCACGTTTTACACCTTCCCGGTTTCCTTTTTCCACATATCCACGTTGCTGCACAGTAGAAATAGTAGGAGCATAAGTAGACGGACGACCGATACCCAGTTCTTCCAATTTGCGCACCAAGCTGGCTTCTGTATAGCGGGGAGGACATTGAGAGAAGCGCTCTGTAGCAGTAATAGTCTTACATTCCAGTGTCTGACCTACTTTCATAGTAGGCAACAGACGGCTTTCATCCTCCTGTTCTACTTCTTCGTCGTACGATTCTTTATATACTCGCAAGAAACCATCGAACATCACCACTTCTCCTACAGCAATAAACTTGTCTGCCTGTCCGCTGATACCAATCGTTGCTGTTGTTTTCTCCAGTTCGGCATCGGCCATCTGAGAAGCCAGTGTACGTTTCCATATCAATTCATACAAACGCTGTTCCTGGCTCGTACCTTCTATTTTGTCAGTCGACATATAGGTAGGACGAATGGCTTCGTGTGCTTCCTGAGCCCCTTTTGTCTTAGTCGTAAAGTGTCGTGTCTGCACATAGCGCTCTCCCATCAATGAGGTAATAGTCTCGCGACTGGTATTCAAAGCCAAATCAGAAAGATTCACCGAGTCTGTACGCATATAGGTAATCAATCCGCTTTCATACAGACGCTGTGCCAGCATCATGGTCTGTGCAACCGTATACCCCAACTTACGTGCCGCTTCCTGCTGCAATGTAGAAGTGGTAAACGGTGCAGCCGGTGATTTCTTGACCGGACGTGTAGTAATATCTTCAATTGTAAAAGTCGATTTCTTGCATTTTTCAAGAAAAGCATTTGCCTCCTCTTTGGTCTTGAATCTTTGTCCCAGGTCGGCTCTGATTTCGGCTCCATCTGCATTATTGAATACAGCAGTCACCCGATACGATGCTTCGCTGACAAAAGCCTGCACTTCTCTTTCCCGTTCTACGATAAGACGGACAGCTACAGACTGTACACGTCCGGCAGAAAGAGCCGGTTTGATTTTCTTCCACAGGATAGGTGAAAGTTCAAAACCCACAATACGGTCGAGAATACGACGGGCCTGCTGGGCATTGACCAAATCAATATTTATATCACGAGGATTTTCGATTGCCTTTAGAATTGCATTTTTCGTAATTTCATGGAATACAATACGCTTTGTCTTCTGAGGATCCAGTTGCAACACCTCAAACAAATGCCAAGATATAGCTTCTCCTTCCCGGTCTTCATCGGATGCCAGCCATACCATATCCGCTTTTTTGGCAGCAGCCTTCAGTTCTCTTACTATCTTTTCCTTATCCTCTGGAACTTCATAGAGAGGCTTAAAGTCATTCTTCACATCAATACTGAATGATTTTTGCTTCAAATCCCGAATATGTCCATAGCTGGAAAGCACTTTATAGTCACTTCCCAAAAACTTTTCTATCGTCTTTGCCTTTGCCGGAGATTCGACTATTACTAAATTATTCTGCATAATTCAAAGTATTCCATAAATATTTTCCGGACAAATGTAAAAAAAAAGCAGAATCACACCATTATAATAAGGTATGTTTCTGCTTTTTTTCGTACTTTTTGTGATTTAGCGCCTATAAATAGAACTGCATATTACATCCCTGCAAGATATATTTCTTTTCATTACTGTTCCCAAAGCCCATTGATTCCATGCCATAATCAGACCTGTCTGATTTTGCATCCGACGCCGGCGATTATACATACAACGACGTCGGATACAAATTCAGCGTCGTTGACTATACAAACGACGACGACGGATATAGCCTGCACTTCATCACAATAAGCCATCCGTTCATTACTTTTTCCCTATAGTTTTCTTACAGACGAACAGATTACATTTCCTGATCCCATAAAAAAACTGGCCTCGCACAAGCGAAGCCAGTTCTGAATTTACAATCATCTTAATATTTATCGGACGACAAAACCTTCCGGTAACCTTGCATCAGAAAGCAAAGCTTAATCCTCCCATTGCATAAAAGCCTTGTACGGGACATCCTACTTCTGTAACATAGTTTTTGTTCAGCAAATTATTCAGACGAACAAATACATCTACACGCTGGAACAAGCGGTAATCGGCCCATAAGCTCAAATCATTCACCGGGTCTGCTTTCTTCAAGGTTCCTGCCTGACTACGTCCCTCATAACAATATTTCATTGAAGCATACAAATCAGACAAAATCTTTACCCTAGCCGAGACATTAAATTCGTAGTTGGGTTTCAACACCAATAAGGGTTCTGTCTCCTGATTCATATTCCAGTTATAATAAGTTGCCTCCACATCAAGATTTACCCAATCTTTGTAAGTATATCCAATGCGTCCTCCTGCATAAGCTGTTTTTGCCTTTGCCTGCTCCATCAAGCTGTATACAGAAAACAGTTCGTCTTTTACGATACGGTATCCTCCGAACAAATTAAATCCGAATCCGGCAACGGGAGAACCTTTCACTCCCAACCGGGCATCCAGCGGTGTATGTGTACTGCGTATCTGCTCTTCACTCATCCAGTAAGGCGACATTTCGTTCAAACGACGGAAATCACTCAAGGTCGTACCTCCAATAGCCTGTATATAGAATTTATAAGTATCAGCAAAGGTATAACCGAAATGTGCATCAGGAGCGAATTTAATACCACTTCCATTCGAAGTCTGTGCATCTACATGCGCTCCAAGACGCAAGTCGATGACTTCATTATTCCATTTATAATATGGATTTACCTGAACCAAAGTATAGTCTTTCAAATCCGAATTATAGAACACATTATCCATTGCAAAATCAATGCCGACAGTATGTTCTTCCTGCAGCGTTCCCCATATCTGACCTACGGTATGTACCAAACCTTCGGTAGTACCGGGGAAATAAGGCATAGCATACTTACGTTTGAAGCTCTGAAAACCAGTCTGCAGACTGAATTGCACCGGAAGTGTTTCATCTTTCGATGTAACTTTCGCATACACATCGGCCAAAGTGAAATGCTGACTGTCGGAAGTCCAGGGTTCTCCTCCTTCATTCAAGACAGGTAAAACGTAATTGAACACCTGAGAGCCGAAAGCTCCTCCCAACTGCATGAATACGCGGTTGAATTCATGTTTATAATCGAGTAACACGTCTGTACGGAAAAAACGGGATTTCCAGTCTTCTTCCAGCCTTTCATATGGAATTTTTCCATTCATTCCATACAATGTTCCCATTACATTCAACTGGTCGCGTGAAGTAATATCCCACATATAACTTAACTTCACATCAGTATTATTCCGGTTTCCATAGGCTGCACGCACATATCCCTTATAAGGAGATTTTTGCTTTGCATTATATGTAATTACCGGTATCGGCTCTCCCTGCCAGCCCGATAAAGGACGTACAGCAGTAGCATAGTCGATATGCTGTTTTGCTACGGCTGGTTCTTCAACCTTCGGAAGCACATTTACCTTGAAAGCATCCATTACCTCCGGATTATACTGATTTTCTACTACCACAGTCCGGGTGAGTGTAGAGTCTTTAGCTTCTTCCTGTGCACATAATACCGAGGTAAACAACACCCCAGCACCTGTCAATATCATTTTTATCTGATTCATTGTCTTCATTCTCCTTTGTTAAGATTAGCCAAACGTGATTCTATCATCTGGGCAATATCATCCTCTGCCTGATAATTCTGCTGCAAAGACAACAGATATTGTTTTGCCTCTAATTTGCGGTCCAGACGTACATATACATCCGAAAGCAGGATAAAGCCGCGGGCCAGCCAGTATGTATGCGGCGTGCTCACTTCAATGTATTCCAAAACCTCTTTTTCTGCCTTTGCAGTTTCGCCCGCATTGAAATAAAGCTGTGCCACCAGGTATTTGGCTTCCGCTCCATACACATTACGTGTATCTTTGGCCAGCACTGTAAGGTCTTGCAATGCTTCCTTTGTTTCTCCTGCTTCCAGGAAGGCTTTTGCACGATAGTAATGAGCTTCATTGCTTAACTCCGGAGCCAGTTTACTTTCCGCCAGCAATGCCGAAGCAACGGCTATCACTTCTTTTCCATCGTTCAGCAAGTAAGCACTGCGCAAAGCACCTGTTTCTGCCGACAGTCTTTCTTCCTGAGAAACGGCACGGTCTATCATCCGTTTATACAGTTCCAATGCACGGCCGTAATCCTTTGCATCATATGCCATCACTGCACACATGCTCATGGCCTCTCCAGAGAATTTGTTGTTCGGATATTCTATGACTTTATTTAAATGCGCTGTAGCCTCGGTCCAGTTTTTCTGGTTATAACCTATCAGTCCGAGATAATAATGTGCATCTACACTGAAAGCTCCTTCAGGGAAAGACTGCAGGTAGCGTGTAAAGCTGCTTTGAGCTTCACTGATATTACCTCGCATGTAGACTCTTTCTGCTGCGACATAAGTCAACGAATCTCTTTCGTTCACATCGAAATTCGCTCCTCCAGGTATAGATGTCGCAAATGCCATATAATCGTCTACCTTATTCAAGTCGATGTAAATAGAACGCAAGTCACGTTGTGCCAGGCGAGCCTCATCACTGCCCGGATATTTTGTGATAACAGTTTTATAAGCCTCTATTGCCGCAGCGTACTGATCGTTCTGATAATACAGAAGACCGATTTCATTGGCAGCCTTACGAGACAAAGGACTATCCGGGAAGCGTTCTACAAGGAGTTTATAGCGCTTCACTGCATTTTCGCTATCTTCCAGTTGTACAAATGCGCGTCCTTGTTCATAAAGAGCATCGTCCAAATACTGTGAAGACGGATAGGCTGTTATCATCTGATTCAAAGTTTGAATCTTACCTGTATAATTACGCTGCAAGCCTTTCACAAATGCTTCCTGGAATAAAGAGTAGTCGCCCAATGAAGTATCGGTAGCAGCTGCTTTGGCATACATCTGCTGAGCAGTTTCGAAGCTACGGGCATAGAAATTACAGTCACCCAAACGGTTATACGCATCAGCCATCACTGTAGCCTGCAACGAGACTCCCGACTGTACACAACGGGCAAACCATGTTTGAGCTGAGCTATACTGTTTCTGCTTAAATGCAGTATAGCCTAAATTGTACAAAGCCAATCCATACTCTTCTGTTCTTTTGTCTTGTGCAAACTCCAGATATTGACGGAAATCGGCAGCTGCCGCTGCATACTGTTCCAGTCTGTACTTAGACTCACCTCTCCAATAATAAGCATCTGCTTTGGTTTGCTGATTATAGCGTCCCAGTTGCAAAGATTGGGAGAAACACTCTATTGCATTCTCAAAGGCAGCCTGAGCAAAAGCCTGTGTACCTAAACGGAACAGCAGTTTCTGCTTTGCTTCTAATATACGTTCACCCGGCTGACTGATTTTTGCAATCGACTTCAAGGCAGCCATATAGCTACGAGTATTCATATAAACCTCTACAAGATAGTCGTTCACCTTGTCTGCATAAGCTGAATGAGGATATTCATTCAGAAAACGTTCAAAAACAGTCACCGATTCGGCAAAAGGAGAATAAGAGGTTTCATGGATACAAAGTGCATAGTTGTAAAGAGCCTGTTCTTTAACGGCAGCATCGTAATTGGTGGCCGAAGCCTGTTCAAAAGCCATACGTGCCTGATTACGCTCTTTCAGTTGCAAATAAGCCAATCCCATATGCAAATATGCATTCTGTGTCAACGCATCCTGCGTCGTAGTCACTTCTCCCAGTCGGGCTGCTGCTTTCGAATATACTCCTATTTGTGCATAGCTCATACCCAATTCATACAAAGCCTTACGGTCGGGATTCTTCACCTCCGAGCAATATACTTCCAGGTTTTGTACTGCTTGCATATAGTCTTTCATTCCATATGCCGCTTCTCCGGCAATGCGTTTCATCTGTACCGCATTCGGTTCGTCCGGATACGCTTCTACATATACTCCTGCAATGCGACGCGCCTGTTCATAATTCTCTTTTATCAGATAGATATCTGCGATATAATAAGGAGACAGTTTACGGTAATGTTCATCCGATTCTACCTCACGGAATCCTGCCAAAGCCTCATCGTAACGTTTCTGTACGTAGTCAATATAAGCCAGATTATACACTGCATCGGCATGATACTTTTCGCTCACTTCCTTCAAGATAGAAAACCACATGGAAGCTTCCTGCAAATTACCAATCTTCTGATAAGCAGTTGCCAAACGAAGGGTACAAACATCCCTCTCTTCGTTGGAAAGCAATTCCAAGTCGCAGCCTTTAAATGTAGCAATTGTTTCCAGGTATTTTTCCTGAAAGAAATAAGTCGATGCCAGTAAAGCCTGTACACGGTTTCTGTGGCGTGAATCCGGATAAGCATCCAGAAAGTTTTCCAACTGCTCCAGACGGTCGGAAGCATTCAGTTCATAAGCAGTACATGTCAGCATGTATGCTACTTCATCCGAAGTTTCGGTCTGTGAATTCTGTTTTACATATTGCATCAGCGTCTGTTGTGCAGCAGCATAGTCGTGACGCAAAAACAACTCTTTACCGTCGTCCAACAAGCGCCGGTTATTGGTCAAAGGTTCTGTCTGCTGTGCAGACACCACCAAAGGCAGGGCACACAAACATCCGGCTATCCATTTATATCTCTTTGTATTCATCAGTATAATCTCTTTTTATTTGTTTTTATTTGCATACTCCTTCAAAAAACGGGTAACCCCTCTACGTACCGAATCAAGACCAAACTCTTCGGGCTGAATGCTATCCAAAGGCATCCAAAAAGAATCGGCCACATCATCCATCGCACGCAGACGAGTATCATCGGCTATCTTGCACAAGAAGAACAAATCCAGCGTATGAACCAGAAAACCAGAATACAAGTATGTATTAGGCAAAGAAAACAGATATTCAGTATCAATAACCGTCAAGCCGGTTTCTTCCATTACCTCTCTTGCTACTCCTTCCTCACCGGTTTCATTCATATCGATAAATCCTCCCGACAAATCGAGTGTACCTTTTGCCGGTTCCTTTGCTCTGCGACATACCAACAGTTCATTGCGATGATTCAAAATAAATGCTACTGTAGCCGCACTCGAATTAAAATAGTAGGTAAAACCGCAGTCGTCACAATGTTTTGATTTTTCATTGTGTACCTCGAAATGAGACGAACCGCATTTGGGACAATACTTAAACTGTTCTAATGGATGCATGATTCTCTATTTTATTGAAACTCAAAATTACTAATTATTTAATTAATCCCATTATATACAGATAAAAAATACACTCCGAAAAACATCCATCTCTTACAGACAGGTTTTCGAAGTGTAGCAATAAAAAGTTTTTATTACCGGACCTCAGAATATGGCAAGATGCCTATTCCTATAGCAAATCAGCGTGCAGTTTCTTCTACAAACACTTTGCCATTTTTCTTCTGTATTTCCACGAGACTTCCTTTCGGATTCAAATTAAAGGGAGTAATCTCTTCGGTACGATTGTCTACCACCATCAGCATATTTTCTTCGGCAAAACGGTTGATTTGCAATTTCACCTCAGCCTCGGTCATTGTTTTGTTGAGCAACAGACTGTCGTTTACATAAACAGACAAGCTGTCGCCAGAAAAACTGCCGGCTACACAGATGGTGTATATACCCTCAAAAACTTGCTTTCCTCCCTCCTTGCGCTGAAAGCGGAAACCTAAATACAAAAACAGACAGACAATGAAAAAGACGCCAAAGGCCAAAATTCCATTGCCAACCATAAACTGCTTGTTACTATTGATGCTCTTATTACTCATATTCATTAAATTTTCAACAATACAAATGTAGACAAAAAAGAGGAATCATTGCGTCTCATTTCTGTATTTCAAGTAAAAAGTTTACATTTGTATATTATTGTTCTTAAAAATATTACTCGTATGAGACATTGCATTTTTATCCTTCTCACACTATTCCTATTCATATCCCCGATTCATGCGGCTACTACAGACACCCTCCACATTTACAGTCCGGTTATGGACCGAAAAATCAAAGTCAATGTAGTTGTCCCTAAAGATGTGAAGCCGAACAGTCCGGCCGTCTACCTTCTGCATGGATACAGTGGTAATGCCAATACATGGCTTATAATCAAACCAGAGCTAAAAGATTATGCAGATCAACACCAACTAATCATTGTCTGTCCGGATGGAGAAAACAGCTGGTATTGGGATAGTCCATTAAATCCCCGTTCACAGTTCGAAACTTTTATTTCCAAAGAATTGGTCGAATACATAGATTCCCATTACCCTACTCTTCCCAGTAAATATGCCCGTGCTATAGCTGGCCTAAGTATGGGCGGACATGGAGCCATGTGGTTGTCCATGCGTCACCCGGATGTATTTGGAGCAGCCGGAAGTATGAGTGGCGGAGTAGACATCCGTCCTTTTCCAGATAATTGGGAAATGAAAAAGCAAATCGGTGAAAAAAGCACTTATCCAGCACTTTGGGAGCAACATACAGCCATCAACCAAATCAACCGGATCAAACCTGGTGATGTGGACATGATTATTTGTTGCGGCTACGATGATTTCTTCTTTCAAGTAAATTGTGAATTTCATGAAAAGCTACTGGCTCACGGCATTCAGCATGAATTTCTGGTAAATGCAGGAGCTCACACCCTTGCTTATTGGGCGCACGTAATTGATTACGAAATGCTGTTTTTTATTAAGTACTTCCAAAACCATAAGCAACTTGCTTTTTCCAAAGGAAAAAACTAACTTTGTTTAAGCTTACACATTACTAAAACTACTTACATCTTATGAAAGAGTTTATAAAAATGGCTTTTGCCACAGTCGTAGGATTTCTTATCAGCGGCTTCTGTCTGATGATTTTAGGAATCATGTTCCTTGCAGCATTAGTTGCATCTACAGAAAATACAACAACTACCGTAAAAGACCGTTCGGTATTCGTTTTAGAATTAAATGGGAATGTGGCCGAACGTTATCAAACCAGTCCTTTAGACAAATTATTGGGTGAAGATTTTTCCACATATGGTTTGGATCAAATTCTAAGCTCTATCCGTAAGGCAAAAGAAAACGAGTCTATTGCGGGAATCTATATTGAAGCCGGCAATTTTGTTTGCCCTACTGCTTCACTGCAAGAAATCAGAAGAGCATTATTAGACTTTAAAGAATCAGGCAAATTCATCGTTGCTTATGGTGGAAACTACACACAAAGCACTTATTATCTGGCCAGTGTAGCAGATAATCTGGCAGTCAACCCTTCTGGTAGTATTGCCTGGCAGGGATTATCGGCACAGACTGTATTCCTTAAAGGTTTGCTGGAAAAAATTGGAGTTGAAATGCAGATTTTCCGTGTAGGTACTTATAAATCGGCTGTCGAACCATTTATCGCTCACGAAATGAGTGATGCTAACCGTAAGCAGACTGAAGTATTTATCGGATCTATATGGAATAATTTGGTAAACGATATTTCAGCCTCACGTCATATCACATCAGAAGAACTTAATGCACTGGCCGACAAGAACCTCAGTTTCTGTCCGGCACAAGAATACATCCAGACTAAACTGGCAGATAAACTGATGTATAAAGATGAAGTTCTGAGTTATCTGAAAACCCTGACCGGACGGACAGAAAAAGAAGAACTTCCTACACTGAGACTGGAAGACATGATTAATGTGCCCGAGACAGCATCAAAATCTAATCTTCACAAGGATCGTATTGCAATTTATTATGCATTTGGAGAAATAGACAACGGATCCAACACTTATGATGAGGGAATCAACTCCGAAGTTGTTATCAACGATTTACGCCGTCTGCGTGAAGACGACAAGATAAAAGCAGTTGTATTCCGTGTTAACTCTCCGGGAGGAAGTGCCTATGGTTCCGAACAAATCTGGCGTGAGATTTCATTGCTCAAAGAAGTCAAACCTGTTGTCGTTTCCATGGGCGACTATGCTGCATCCGGAGGATATTATATTTCTTGTGCAGCAAATTATATTTATGCCGAACCCACTACCATTACCGGTTCTATCGGTATTTTTGGTATGATTCCCAATGCACAAAAATTATTGGAAGATAAACTGGGATTGAGCTTCGACGGGGTAAAGACGAATAAACTTGCCGATTTAGGCGACTTCAGCCGCCCGTTCAATCAGGAAGAATCTGCACTCGTACAACAAATGGTAAATCAGGGATATGCATTGTTTACCCAACGTTGCGCCGATGGCCGCCGGATGCCGATAGAGAAAATACAGGAAATTGCAGAAGGCAGAGTTTGGACAGGAGAAGATGCAAAGAAGCTGAATCTGGTAGACGAATTAGGAGGTATCAACCAGGCTGTTGAAAAAGCAGCGTCGTTGGCAGAACTTACTGAATACAGTATTCAGAGCTATCCTGCGCAAGAAGACAAATGGTTCCGTTTGCTGGACTTGAAGTCTGACCATTATATCCAGAGTCAGATTCGTTCGGCTTTTGGTGATTTCTATCCAAGTGTACGCTTTATGCAGCAAATCAAGCACGCAGACCGTATACAGGCCCGTCTGCCATTCGAACTGAGCATTAACTAATCACATAAACACCGGAATGAAAGAGAAGTCTATTAAAATATATTATCCGTTACTTCCTCTGTCAGCCTTGTATCGTATTGGGGTAAGCATACGAAACAAGTTGTTCGACTGGGGGATACTTCATGCACAGTCTTTTCCTCTTCCGGTAATCAGTGTAGGCAACATCACAGTAGGCGGAACAGGAAAAACTCCTCATACGGAATATCTGATCCGTATGCTTGAAACAGATTATCATGTAGCCGTATTGAGCAGAGGATACAAGCGCAAATCGAAAGGTTTTGTACTGGCAGAGAGTAGTACTCCAATCGAACAGATTGGTGATGAACCGTTTCAGATGGCGCACAAGTTTCCTCGTATCCGTATGGCAGTAGATGCAGACCGTTGCCATGGAATCCGTTGCCTGACCGACGGACGGGTAAAACCACAGCCGGATGTTATCATTCTGGACGATGCTTTCCAGCACCGCTACGTTAAACCCGGCCTGTCTATTTTACTGATAGACTATCATCGCCCCATTTGGAAGGATTGTATGCTTCCGGCAGGAAGACTGCGAGAGCCACAATATGGGAAAAAGCGTGCAGATATTATTATTGTAAGTAAATGTCCTCCTACGCTGAATGAGCAAGAGCAAACGTTTCTACGACAGCAGATAGCTCCACACAAAGGTCAGGAGGTATATTTCACCACACTGGTATATGGCCAGTTGAAACCGCTTTTTGCAAAAGAAAAGCCGGAGCGTCCCCTACACAGTTTGCACAAAGAAGAACAGATACTTCTTGTTACGGGCATCGCCTCACCAGCTGCCATCATCCGTGAACTGCACAAATATGTAAGCCAAGTGGTGCCGGTTACTTTTCCGGACCATCATCATTTCACAGCGAATGATATGGACATTATACTGCAGAACTTCCGGCAACTACCGGAGCACAACCGACTTATCATCATCACAGAGAAAGATGCCGCCCGTCTTATCGATCATCCTCTTCTTTGTGAAGAACTGAAAGCTTACATCTATGTATTGCCTGTAGAAGTAAGTTTTCTGAACGAGCAAAAACAAATGTTTCACCAAAATCTTATAAGATATGTTACAGAAAATTCAAGAAACAGCTGCATTCCTCAAAGGTAAAATGCACACTCAACCGGAAACAGCCATTATTCTGGGCACAGGATTAGGTAGTTTAGTACACGAAATCACAGATAAATACGAAATCAACTATTCAGAAATACCCAACTTCCCCGTATCAACTGTAGAAGGTCATAGTGGCAAACTTATATTCGGTAAATTGGGAGGAAAGGATATTCTTGCCATGCAGGGACGCTTCCACTACTACGAAGGTTATTCGATGAAAGAAGTAACCTTCCCGGTACGTGTAATGCGCGAATTGGGCATCAAGACCTTGTTTGTATCCAATGCTTCAGGTGGTACAAATCCCAATTTTGAAATAGGCGACCTGATGATTATTACAGACCACATCAACTTCTTCCCCGAACATCCGTTGCGCGGAAAGAACATTGAATACGGTCCACGTTTCCCGGACATGAGTGAAGCTTACTCAAAAGAATTGATTGCACAAGCGCTCGAAATCGCAAAAGAGAAAGGTATCAAAGTACAACAGGGTGTATATATCGGAACACAAGGACCGACATTTGAAACTCCGTCGGAATACAAGATGTTCCGTATTTTGGGAGCGGATGCAGTAGGTATGTCTACCGTACCCGAAGTAATCGTTGCCAACCATTGCGGTATCCGTGTATTTGGAATTTCGGTCATCACCGACTTGGGAGTAGAAGGTAAGATTGTAGAAGTATCGCACGAAGAAGTACAACGCGCAGCAGACGAAGCACAGCCTCGCATGACAACCATTATGAGAGAACTTATAAACAAAGCTTAATATATGCACGAAGGACAGAGAACTGAAATTTCGACTGTGGGTGAGTTTGGGCTTATCAAGCACCTTACCCAAGATATCCAACTCCATAACCTGGAAACCAAGTATGGCATAGGCGATGACGCAGCCGTACTGGAGTTTTCGGACAAACAAGTACTTGTAACTACCGATCTATTGATGGAAGGAGTACATTTCGACCTTGTTTATACTCCTTTAAAACATTTGGGATACAAATCGGCTATGGTGAACCTTTCGGATATTTATGCCATGAACGGTACACCTAAACAGATTACTGTTTCACTGGCTGTATCGAAACGTTTCTGCATTGAAGACTTGGAAGAGTTTTATGCCGGTCTTCGCCTGGCTTGCGAACAGCACCATGTCGACATTGTAGGAGGAGATACGACTTCATCTGTAACCGGACTTGCCATCTCGATTACTTGTATCGGTGAAGCCGACAAGAATCAGGTGGTATATCGCAACGGTGCCAAAGAAACAGATTTGATTTGTGTATCGGGCGACTTGGGTGCAGCCTACATGGGACTTCAGCTGATGGAACGTGAAAAAGCAGTATTCCAGGGAGAAAAAGATGTTCAGCCCGACTTTGCAGGAAAAGAGTACTTGCTGGAACGTTTCCTGAAACCGGAAGCCCGCCGCGACATCATCGAGGAACTGGCAAAAGCAGGAATCAAACCAACTGCCATGATGGACATTTCCGACGGACTTTCTTCAGAACTGATGCACATCTGCTCGCAAAGCAAAACGGGATGCCGCGTATATGAAGAACGTATTCCTATCGACTATCAGACAGCAGTAATGGCCGAAGAGTTCAACATGAACCTAAGTACTTGTGCACTGAATGGTGGAGAAGACTACGAGTTGTTGTTTACAGTTCCACTGACCGATCACGAAAAAGTATCTGCACTCAAAGACGTGAAAGTTATTGGTCACATTACCAAACCGGAACTGGGCTGTGCACTGGTTACCCGTGATGGCAATGAGCTGGAATTGAAAGCACAGGGATGGAACCCTTTAAAAGAATAACAAAAATATCTTTTCAATACGAAAAAGAGGTTTGCATAGCCATTGCAACCTCTTTTTCTTGTATTCAACACCTCGAAAGAATAAAAAAGTAATTTTTTCATCATTTTATTGTCATAAAGTTTGCAGATTAAAAAACTTTACCTACCTTTGCAACCGCAAACGAGAAACAATGGTGCCATAGCTCAGTTGGTAGAGCAAAGGACTGAAAATCCTTGTGTCCCCGGTTCGATTCCTGGTGGCACCACAGAAACTCAAAGATGAATCCTCTGAAAGTTCACTTTCGGAGGATTCATTTTTTATATGCCTT
>NZ_JBBKBS010000014.1:0-88708 GCF_037890285.1 Phocaeicola sp. HCN-40430 | reverse complement strand
AACCAACGATTCCTTCATGTTAAGGCCGTCAACGCTGAACAAAGGAGACATAATTGCCATGGACCGCGCATACATTAACTATGAGATGCTGGAAACACTCACGCTGAGAGGAGTGCTGTATGTGACAAAAATGAAGGGATACCTGAAATACTCTGTTCTGGAGGATTGTATGTATCAGGCTGCAGAAGGATTTATGGAAGTACGGATACAACATGTCACGTTCTCAAAGGTACTGAAGGGTGGCGAAACCCTGACTTATCATGTCCGTATCATTACCTATGCCGATACCCGAAAGCACAAACTGGTTTCATTGCTCACAAACGACATGGAATCAGATCCAGACGAGATTATAGAAATTTACCGCAAACGCTGGGAGATAGAACTGTTGTTCAAGCAGATAAAGCAGAACTTCCCCTTGAAATACTTCTATGGAAAAAGTACAAATGCCATCAAGATACAGATTTGGGTAACTCTTATAGCTAATCTGCTGCTTATGATAATGAAAAAAAAACTCATACGTTCATGGAGTTTCTCCGGACTTGCAACCATGATATGGATTACGCTTATGTATTATGCGAACTTCTACAATCTGTTTAATCACCCGGAAAAAGATTGGCAAACACTCTTAAACATAGATCGTGAAGAAGATTATCAGCTGTCTATCTTTGAACGGGGCTTAGAATGACAAAACAAGACTCGACCATTGAATGCACAATGGTCGAGCAAAATTTTTTATTTACAATCGATTTTATCGGACAGCAATAAAAAGCAATACAAGGAGGGGGTAAGTGGTTATCGTCAGTGGAGTGAACTTTCTCACGCTGATGAGTGGCTTGTCTTCCCCAAAAATATCGGCAAAAGGCTCTGTATAGATGAGACGGCCATAAGTAACGGTGAGCTTTATACCATAGTGTCCAATCCGGAAGCTCGTGGTGGAAAAGGAAGCCTGGTTGCCTTGGTGAAAGGTGTAAAGACACAGGATGTTATTGATACGCTGAAACTTATTCCTGAAAATCTACGCTCCATGGTAAAGGAAGTCACCATGAACCTTTCCAATAGCATGAACCTCATTGTACGTCTCTGCTTTCCGAAAGCCAGTCGGACAATAGACCGGTTTCATGTACAGAAACTGGCATATGATGCTCTGCAGGAAATAAGGATAGCACACCGGTGAGACGCCATACAGGAAGGAGCCGATACCATGGAGGAAGCCAGGCATTGCGGAAAGGAACACAATCCTGTTACATTGGCTAATGGAGACACAAAGAAACAATTGCTGGCCAGAAACCGTTACCTGCTGTTCAAGTCATCAGAAAAATGGACACAAAGCCCAAATTACGGGCATCTATACTATTCCAGCTATATCCGGATATAAAGGAAGCCTATTCACTGACCCATTCCTTGAGAATGATCTTTAATAGAAACAGAACAAAGGATGAAAGCCAGCTTTCATTGGCCAGATGGTATGACAAGGTAGACTCTTCGGGATTTAAAAACTTCAATGTCATTGCATCGACCCTGTATGAGCACTATGATGAAGTACTTAACTTTTTCAATAACAGGTCAACGAATGCATTTGCTGAATCGTTCAATGCAAAAATCAAACAGTTCAGGGTACAACTTAGGGGAGTCATTGATATCAAGTTCTTTTTCTTTAGGTTGGTGAAAGTTTATGCCTAACCCCACTAAAAATCGGGTGAGCCGAAAATGTCCCTAGAAAATACAATGGCATATAAAGACGACAAAGTATAATCACTTCTATGCCATTTTTATTGCCATTTTCTGTATTTTCTCATAGGGATATTCAGCGAATACCCCTATATTGTATATAACAATTTAATACCTGAAATTTACCGAATGCTTATCTTATTTGATAATATAAACAAGGCTTACACCTAGCTTAGTCAAACCAAAGTAATTTTTCTTTTCCGCTCCCAGAAAAGCACCACATTTGGGACGGTCATAGACATCGTGATTCATCCGCGCATATCCAGCACCGACACTAAATTCCAAGTTCCACCTATCTGACAGAATCATCTGATAACCATAAGTTAATCCAACCCCATAAAGATTACCTTGATAGCGCTTCTTCTTTAATCCTGCGTTATAATCTGCATAATTCAAATGAACACCCATAAAATGTTGATAATAAGTCTGGCAGAACCAATACCGCAACTCCGGTTGAATACATATACCCATCACTTTTCTATTGTCAGACAATACATGCCATGGTTTATAGTTCAGTGACAAACTTCCAGTCATCTTTTCAGACAACTTAATTTCACCTTCTATATTCGGTGCAAGCATAAGCCAAGATAGACCATTTGTCTTAACTACAATATGCTGTGAAAAAGCTTCCTTTGTACCACCCAACAGCATTACAACGAAGAGAAATAAGAAAAGTATCTTATTAGATACCTGTATAGTTTGTTTTGTTGTCATTCTATAAAATCCTTTAAGTCCAAAATATCACCATCTATTTCCATTATTTTACGTAATTCCGGCTTTTGAGCCAAAGCTTTATGAAGGTACAGAATCGCAGTATTTATATCATTCAGACGGTTAGCAGTAATAGCCCGAACATAATCGACTTCTGCAGAAGAGTCAGGGAGTTCCTTAAGAAAGTCCCATGCTTCCTGATTTCTACGAAGACTCAACAACAGAATAGCTTTGTTTATACTGTTCGTATCAGCAAAATATTCGTAAGCTTCTGCATAACGCCCATTCATAGCATCTGCTATAGCCAAAACAGCCCGAGTTTTTTCTATCCTAGGCAAAGTCTGACTAAGCCTGTTTGCCTCCTCAAAGTTACGCTTCTGTAAAAGAGCTACAATATGGTTTACCTTTATCTCAATAGGTGCATCATCTCTCAAAAAAGGCAGCAGCAGTGTCGTATCAGCCCGATGTTCTCTATTCAGCAGTGCCGATAAATTATTAGCTGCAATCATCAAATCCGGATGATATTTTAAAGCTTCACGCATAAGTCTTTCAACCTCCTCTGTAGAGCTATCTGCATGCCCACGTATATATCTCCAAAATTCACTTGCAGTCAGATTTGATGGGTTATGACAGTAAATTTCATCAATTTCATTAAAATTCAAGGTTCTGTACTCTGTATATTCATAATTGTATTCCACCCTACGAAAACGTGGAAGATACTTATCTCTAATAAGAGGATAACACTTCAACCGACGTGAAGCCCACGAAACTTCATCATGATTTCCACGTGCCCGACGTAAAAGCATCTTCAGTTCAGCACTCTCTTTTATCAAACTATCTCGCAACATTGCAGCATAAATAGTATCCCAAGGAACAACAATCCCTTCAGATTCAAAACGAGCCTGACTTGCTGATTTTGAGCTATCAGGGATTTTCTTTAATATCGCTTCTAATGCACTTTTTACGCGCTTACTTGAAAGTTTTTCATTCATTTTATAAGATCCTTCAGGAGAAGCATAACCTGTAATGCTAAAGTATGTCAATTTTTTTGTCGAATCTCTATGTATATCATTTAAGAGTTTTCGGAATTTATTTAACTCAAAGCCATTTCTTCCGTCTGTTTCAAATATTTTATATTCACTAGGACGAAAACGTAAATGCATCTCCCCCTTTTCATTAAAATTCAATGCTTGCTGACGAGGAGCATAGCTATCATCCAAGTCAAAAGAAGCTGCATTAAAATCAAAGAATCGCATCGGATAAATTATCCCCCTAGCAATAGTCAATGTATCTTGATATTCATCTTCACAGAATGTTTTAATCTTAATATATACCTCAGTTGCATAACGGTCATTGACATCATCCATTTGGCAAGTATCGGTATATGTAATTAATTGACTTGAATCAAAGCCATCAACAACTTGAGCAAATTTTGAAAAATATTTCTGTTCTTCAGGATCACCACACGAATGGCCACGACGCACCAATATATCATAATTTACACCATCGTAAACCATGGGAGTAAATGATGTACGCTTATTACGACTGAAATTTACCAAAAATGGCTGAATTATCATTCGAGAGTCCTTATGAAAACGTTGTTCCGGTACTCTATAACGAGTTTTTAACAACAACTGTTCTTTGATAACTTCCAACTCAGATGGTTCAAATACAAATTTCATATTTTTTTTCAGCACTGAAGTTACTGTAACTTCTGGAAGCAGAATATTTGACGAAGTCATCTTGATAGTCAAAGATTTCTGGTTGCTTATACGTACCGCTTGTTTTTCATAACCTACACAGGAAATATACAATGTCCCTTTATCGGCTACATTTATAGTAAATTTACCATCACTACCTGTTGCTCCACGCTCTTTTGAGTACGAAGTTGTAATAGTAGCACCACTAATCGGTCGTCCATGCTCATCAATAACTACCCCTTGAATCAGACGTTTGCCAAGGTTACCTGCAAAAGTTTGAAATGCCGTTATTAATAACAACAGAAAAAGAAAAATATAATGTTTCATATCATTTTTAATCTATATCTACATCTGTATCTCCATTAATACCATCCCAATCTGGGTTGATAACAATATTGATAGTGGGTGTAGTAATAATACTATGGTTAAAATCTACTTTAATTCCTACCATTTGGTTACGCAACACATGCAGCTCGCTAGTAAGCGTGGTGTGTAGTGCTACTACCTCATGACCTTGACTTCCTTCCATATAAAGTGTTAGTATAACTTCCGTATGACTATCACTGGAAGCAGGGAAAGCATCCATACTCAACATGACAGCATCATCAGTACTTTCTTTCAACTCTATAGAAGTTTCATTCCAAACGCTTGTACTGCCTTGATAAGTCGTATCCGGTAGGCAAACAGAAGAAACCGGACTAATATCTACACGCGCACGTGTAATATTAGATGGAAGATTTTTTAAACATACCTGTACAAGCCCTTTACTTCGATAAAGTTTTACAAAATCAGCATAACCACACTCACAATTAAGTGTAAAATCATACAATGCAGTAAAATAATCAGCTTTGAAATCCTCAGGAAAAAAAAGTTTTACCGCTTTCCACGAATCAGGATTACTAACAGGTGCATCGGAATTGGCTGTAAGTGCAAGCACATAATCTCCAAATGCCAAATCCGTAAATCGAAGGTCATAATGATCACCAGAAAATGATGAATTATTAACATTCCCGGATTCTATAATATTGTCATTTTTATCAAACAAATAATACTGTAATGTTTTTACTTTTACTCCTAATTCCGGTTCTGATGGGCCATCAGGAAGCTCTCCAAAGCGCTCGGCTGTAATGGAAAGAACTACATCTCCTTTCCAGCATTCACTTAAATCCTCATGCCAGCACCCACTTAAAAATATTCCTGCCAGTATGAATACGAACAAATGTATTATCTTGTTATGTTTCATTCTTTCAACTATTTTGTATTAAATTATATTCTAAATAATCAAATGGAACCTCAGAATGATTCCTATTCCAATCAGTTTTCACTTGTTCCAATAAATATTCTGTAGCATTCAATAACTTTTGTTGCTGATCCAATTCCAATACAATAGTCATACATTTATCGTCTTTGATTATTACATTTATTGGATCAATATCAAGACTTACACCTTCTGTTGACAGAGAATAAATTTCAATATTAAGATTAACAGGAACATCTTTATCAGGCAGCAAAACGAAGAATGATGTTAAATGATCTTTGTTAGAATCGCCATAATATGGAAAGAAAAGATTTGATTCCGACGCTTTATCTTTATACAAATAGCTCATACGTGTAATATTCATCTCACCCGCAGTATCCTCATAAATATAACTTCCATCAGTATCCAAAGCATAAGGTATCGTGTGATTGGAAATAACCTTACAGCCCAGCTGGAATTCTTTAATTGTAGAGTTCTCTATATTTGACTTTAATATTATACGTACCGGAATAGCTTTACGAGACAAAGTAGGGAAAGTAATGGGTGAACGAGATGCAACATTCCCATCAAGCTGACTTCCCTTTTTAACTTCAAAGTCTACAAAGGAAAAATATGCTTCCCGCATACTATTGGTTCCAATATATTTATCAGGTCCACTAATAACAGGCACAGATTTTCCTATCAGGTTAGGCGAAAAGAGATAATAGGGACCATTCAGTAAGATACAAGCTCTATATTCCCCAGGCTGGAGTACATAGGAATCCTTCAATCCAAAATCACTTAAACTGAATTTATGTGTATCGTTTATTGATATGGGTTCAGGATAATCAGGATAGTTCTGATAGTCCAATTGCTGAATAATATAACTATTTTCAATTTTCCGATAAATTCTCAACTCGCTGTTTTTGAGAATAAAATTATTAAAAGCCGATTTTCCATTTCTTGACATAGGTATCAGTTCTGTATCATTATCTAATCCTGAAAGCCCCTCATTAAGTCCAAACTGTACAGTTATACCTTCAAAATCTTCTTCTTCCGGAAGATATTCCTGAGTGCATCCGTTCCACAATACAGACAGCAACGGAAAACTGATTATTATAAACAAATTCTTTTTTACCATGGCAGTAGTGTTTAATTGCAAGTTGAGTTAGTCTTTCAAATCTATTATTGAGGGAATGAGGGGTCTATTGTAATTCCCCCTAAATCCTCCTTTACATCAATAATTCTGTTTTGTAAAATCTTTATTGTTGTTCTGGTAAATGTATTTGATTGTACTGGAAGAGTTTTTCCACTACTCGGCAGTTTAAGTTCTATAGAATTAGTTGTCTGCTCCCCACCAGGAACATAGGTATCATGATACTTAAATGTCAACTTAACTTTCATCGTATTGTTTTCCAATGGAGTTGCCAATAAATAAGGTCCCCAAAAACGAGTGGCGCCTCTAAAAGACAAAGAACTTATTATCAATGAAGTTTCAGCCTTTTCCCAATCAATTTTATAGCTATCTTCCATCAAAACATCTGATAAATTATAGCTACAAACTTCTGTTCCATTCACAACATTGGATTGCAACAAATCCCAACTGAGAGAATGTGTATAGTTTGAGATTTCTGCCGTTATATTACAAACCCTATCAAGTGTAGAATTAAAATCCATATCTACATCCAGCGGATTTCCATGTTCATCATATCTGCAAATATCAAATACCAACTGACCGACAACTCGTTTAAAATTTATAGGCAATTTTCCCATTTCAATGGCAGAACTCGTAATAGTACCTGTCCCAATATAATTATGTAAAGACAAGGGGTAAGGTTCTTGATTTGCATTATAAGTTCTTCGTACAGATAAATTATTTAGAGTTTTATTTTCTAAATTTTCAGGAAAGAAAAATTCTATTTCGGCCTGAGAAGCCGGAGTAGCAATCGTTACAAGACGATAGTCATAAGTATCTAAGCTATCGTGAGTAATATTAATAATATATTTACTAAACTTAGAATAATCCATCCAATCAGTCTCAAAGTCTTCAATATAATAATATTGACTTGAAGGCTCTGTTTCGGGGTTAGTCACTTTAGCTTGTGTTCTGAAGTAATAAATTTTATATTTTAAGGTCTTAGCTATTGCTTCGTCTTTAAAGCTACCTTCTAGCTCAGGAAACATTTCTACTCTACTTCCATTCATACCAGATGAAAGCAAAGATCGATCTTTACTACAACCTACTAAAAATAAGATCAAGAATATAATACTTACTCCATATAAATACAATTGTTTCATAAACGCTCGTTTAATTCCAAAAACCACTATCATTTTCACCTCCATCACCTAATGGAGCAGAGCCTATACCATCGGGAGATAATGACAAATGTTCTTCGGTTATGTTTACTACTATTAATGTCACCCAATTACGTTGCAATTTTAAGTCCGATAATTCAAACTCTTGTGAATAGCCATTCTTAAAAATAACTTTCAACTTACCATCAACAGATGAGCTTGGAAAGAAAAACCATTTTTTTATCCGCTTCTGATTATTTCCGGCCAAATCTGTTAAAGGAAGATTGTTCAAATCTTGAAATTCTTCTTTATAATCCTCCAACTCAAATACACTAAAATTCTCTTCATTCAGTTGTTGACAGAATTTTGCAGTTTTACCTGCAAGTTCAATTGACTCACCACTAAATTTACATGAAGCATTCAAGCCATTCAGTTCCAGATCAAGAGTTTCAATACTAGCAAACGGAGAAGTTTCGGTGCTTTTTCCTTTATAGACGAAAACCATGTCAAGACGCCCCTGTGCATGATATAATTCTATTTCACCTGATTTGTTGGAATTGATTAGCTGCAATATTTTAACATCCTCTGTATTAAGATATAGCTCAGTCTTACACTCCTTCAATGTGTTGTCATCATTTATTGGATGATGTACCGCATAGTCATCAATGGAAGCGCGAGGTTTATCATCCAACACCCAATAACATTGTTCACCTTGGTTTCCTTCTACGAAATCATTTACAATATTTAATCCTTTTGACAGGGAAAAATGATAGCTTCCTGTCTCAAGCTGACACTGCATTTTATAACGTTCATTTTGGTCTGAAAGCCAAGTTTCCGTAACCGGGATATATCTTACCGTTTCTAAACCTTGGATTTGAGTTTTTTTAAATATCAATGCATTCAAATCATCTGTAGAACTTGTCTGGGATGAAGAAGGCGTAGCTACAGGAACATTAAATGATATAAGCACAGAACGAGACAATACACCATCATCAAGTTGATTATGGCATGAATACAATAGACTTGTTAAAGAAAACAAGCCTATTGCATATCGTTTTAGGGAATCATTAATCATAATAAAATAAATAAATCAGACATCAATACTCGGACCATTTATAATACCATTCCACACAGTATTTATTATAACCTCATATGTAATAGTCGGATTAAAAATATTTTCTTTATCATCAGGATCATTACCAGATGCCCGATATTTAAATGTAACAACAGTAACTTTATTAGATTCAGCAGCAACTCCATCAGCCTCCAACAAGCGTGTCTGTTCCTCACCAAGTACACCGTCCGGTTCATCCAAACCATTACCTTTCAACTCAACTTTAAGATCAAAGGTCTTCGACTCCACATTAACAAACGGCAAAATATAAACACCTTTATAATAAGCAGCACCTTGCGCTATTCTTTCTGCCGGAATATTTTCCAACTTATCTTTGTCTGCATCTCCATTAGGGAAATCGGTCGATGCATTACCTCCTTCTCTAAACAATGTACCTAATGTTACATTAGTTTCACCTTGAGTAGTAGACTGATGCAAGGCAGTAAAAGAAGCACTTTCAAGCTGTCCCCAAGTCCATTTGTCAGAAGCATTACTTGTTGAAGTTGTTATACTCTTAAGATTTCCTTTGGGGCCAAAAATATTAAAATCTGAAGTAAGGTAGCATTGTTCCATATCACTTCCTGGAGCTTCTTTAGGAGAGAATTTAAGAAAGCGGAAATCTATACGTGAATTGATACGGGAAAGGACAAGATTAACTATTACTTTATTATCTTCGGAGTTTTTAGATAAATCTACATCTTCAGCTATAGCATTATTTTCTGTTTCCGGATTATTATCAGAGCTACCTCCTGCAAAAATTTCATTAACATTCAGTTCGGTATTTACAGACTTTCTGGAAATTATTACAGCGTCCAATATTTCCTGCCATGTCTTTTCTGCTGCCATATCAGTATTAAAAGCCAAATCTAATTGGGCATTATTTTGACTGACATTATAAAAACCCAAAAAACGATAAACTCCTACATTCAGCCTAAATTCGGAGTCACTCCATGTAAATTCATTCCCATCAGACGCAACTGAAGTATTCTTAAATCCCGCGCACTGATATTTACCATTTTCCAATTTACGGTAAGCAACAATACACAGTTCCTTCAACGATGCCTCATCCTGAGAAGCACGACTCGACAACTGATTAACAACCTTTCCTGTAAATCTAACAGTTATCACATCCTTACTTGACTCAAATTCTGAATTGAGTTCATTATTCTCGCAACTAATAAATATTGGCAGCAATACAGACAGCACCAATAAGTAAAAACCATTTTTTTTCATATTATTAATATAAAATTTATCAGACGCATACTATCAAAAAAATTTCAAGCAGAATACCAATTATAGAATCAATAGTTTATCAGTTCTAAAAGCATCCCAGATACTAAAACAATTTACATTTTTATTGCAAAACATCTTACAATAGCCCAAATATAGTAATTTATCTTTTACAACAACTCTCAATCCTGATTTAAAATCAACAAAATATATAAAACAAACCTACCAACAACAATATCCAAACAAGCAAGAAGCAAACAATAATAAAAAGATTATACAAAAAGACTGCCCCACCATAAACTTTATTAAAAAAGCCTCTACCAAATCAACACCCAAGAAAAACCTCAAAAAAGTGAACGAACTATAATATCAACATCCTCATATATATCATCAGACTACCTTCCAAGCAGTATTTTCTTTAGTCAGAAAGTGTAAGTTATTAGCAGTTAAACACTCTCAATAAAAGCATGTTCTAACAAGTATACATACAGAGACTGATCTTCATGAATCGATATACCATTGACAAACTTCTCAAAGAACTTATCTATATTATTGTTAGAACTTATCTGAAATTTATCTTCAACAAGTCACTATCCAACACAAATAATATAAACAATTTATTTTTACAAGACAAAAGTAAGTATAATACAAAAAGAATACAAATAAATTGCATTCTTTTTTACAAAAATATACGACATAATCGCCCGAAAATTTTAAAAGACACATTCAACACGAATTCAGAACAACCGTAAATACACCCTCTGACAATTAGAGTTATATTAACAAAAAATTAAATTTAGAGTTCTAAATCATAACAGAAAAACAATTATCTTCATATTTCCAAAGTTACAGAGATTTGTTGTACAACTATGGTTCTTGCAAGGATTTTGTACTACAACAGAAAAGAGAATATACCCAAAGACAATAAACAGAACAATACAATAAGTCAAATCGAATGAACTATAATAAAACCATGACTACTCTTGTCATCCCCCCTTAGACTTCCGATACCTCAAGTATTACTACAAGGAGCATGCCCACAAACATTAAACCAATTATTGATGAAAAATTTATCAACGACAGAAAACTGCCTATTTTCTGATTTCCACTTCAAACTCAAATTATTTACTGGATATTCCTATTTATTTCCATCTTTTTAGCCGTCTCTTTCCAATGATACAACCGTCTCACTCTAATGAGACAGTCGTCTCACTCTAATGAGACATCCGTCTCATTCCAAAGAGACGACTTCCACATCTATTACTGGGACATTCAGTAAATAATAAAAAATTAGCCAACTAATTCATACACAAAGTATTGCGAATTAGTTGGCTTTTTTGTATCTTTAGGTATTCCCCCGAAAATAAGGTTTGGCAGCCAAAACGGGGGAAATACCCCAACAAAGATATGGCTAAGATACAAAATATTTCAGAAATTCACCCTACTTTGGGTTTTACAGAATTTGATATTCTGGAAAAATATCGCAAGAGTTTTAATGAGAGTGAGCTTGGCAGGCTTCACTCGGTGTTTCCGTTTGACCGTATGGCAAAAGCCGTAGGCCTGTCGGAACAGCGTCTGGGACGCAGGAATATCTTCAGCCCTTCGGCTAAGATTGCCCTCATGGTCCTGAAGGCGTATACCGGATTCTCCGACAGACAGCTGGTGGAACATCTTAACGGGAACATACATTACCAGATGTTCTGCGGAATCATGATAGATCCGGCCTTTCCCATAACCAACTACAAGATAGTCAGCGCCATCCGCAATGAGATAGCATCCCGTCTTGATATTGACTCCCTTCAGGAGATACTGGCCTCCCACTGGAAACCATATCTTGAGAACCTTCACGTGTGCATGACTGATGCCACGTGTTATGAAAGCCACATGCGTTTTCCTACAGACATGAAACTGCTTTGGGAAAGTATTGAATGGCTTTACAGGCATATCTGCCGTCATTGTATGGATCTTGGGATAAGGCGTCCCCGTAACAAATATGCGGATGTGTCAGAGTCCTATCTTTCATACTGCAAGAAAAGAAAGAGGAAGGTCTCAAGAACACGGATGCTCAAGCGCCGTATGATCAGACTCCTTGAAAAGCTCATCGTACAGAGGGATGAGATTCATAAGGAGTACGGGAGATCACTCAGATATACACAGGATTATCAGAAACGCCTTTCCATAATCAGAAAGGTTCTTGTACAGGAGAAGGAACTGTTTGAAGGCAGGAAGATCAGTGACCGCATCGTCAGCATCGACCGTCATTATGTACGTCCTATCGCAAGAGGAAAGGAGACGAAATCAGGAATAAAACTGCTAAAGCAGCATGACATGATTTTATTCACAAGGGGCAGAAGAGATCATCAGATTTCTTCCGGAATATCATGTCCTGCCGGATAAGATTATGTGAGAGAGCACGGAAAAATGACAATAATAATGGCATATGAAGATGATAAAACATAATTACTTCATATGCCATATTATATGGTAGAGACATTACTGAATGTCCCTATTATTTTTCCTTTTTACACTGAATACCGTATTTTCGAGAAATATATGAAAGCACAAAACACAGCCGACTGATTCAAAAGCGTTTTTCACATGAATCAGTCGGCTGTTTTTCCATCCAATGAATACCCCAAACAACAGCAGTGCAGCAAGAATATTCTTTACAAGTTTCCTAAAAACCAGTTTTATTATTCCGCAGTTTCTTCTGCTTTTTCTACAAATTCAGTCACTCCGTTTGATACCAACAAATTATACCACTGAATAAGTTTCTTAATATCGCTGGTATGAACACGATCACGATCATAAGTAGGTAAAACTTCAGCCATGAAAGCATTCAACTCTTCTACAGATGCTTTTTTATAATCGATAGCTGTAACAGCACCATTTTCTTTCTTCTTTACAGATTCCAATACATCTGCCAAAGGTACTTCATCATCGTCTGTGTACATAGCAATATCGCCTAAAGAAATCACTTTATCGCTGGCATACACAGGCATTCTTTTTCTAGCAGCATCTACTGTTTCTACAATCAGCATATTCTTTGCCTGAGAAACCAGTTTATATAATCCCGGTTTACCTGAAATAGCTAAAATAGTCTTCAACATACGAGTAATAATATTATTATTTGTTTTTAATTTTAGATAGCGGCAAAAATACAATTCACAGACGATATATACAACATTATCTTCCCTTTTCTGTAGTCAGTTTACCAATCACTTCCTGCAACTGAGACCACAAAGGGCAGACTCCATCATTGATTATCACAAAGTCGGCACGTTTTCGCTTTTCCTCTTCTGAAAACTGAGCCGCCATCCTGCTGCGTATTTGTACCTCAGTAGCACCATCACGCTGCATAGCTCTTTGCAGACGAATCTCTTCGGGAGCATATACCATCAGTATCTTGTCGACACTCTTATCAAAGCCCGATTCATATAAAATAGCGCATTCCATAACAACAACCTCAGCACCCGAATGACGTAAAGCCCATTCTTGAAAATCTTGTTTCACTATCGGATGTACAATTGAATTAATCTGGGATGCATTCTCAGAAGAAGAAAAAAGATATTCTGCAAGTAAAGGTTTATTCAAGCGCCCTTCCACATAAACATTTGTTCCAAGCAATTCTACCAACTGTTTCTGAATAGAAGGATGTTCCATCATGAGTCTTTTCGCATTCGAATCAGTATCATAGACAGGAATACCAGTCTCTGCTAACAAATGGGATACATATGACTTTCCACTACCTATCCCTCCAGTTATTCCCAAACGAATCATTCTTTATCTCCTTCCTCCACTACAACCTGTTGTTCTATCAAATAATCTATATCCGAATTCTGTATACGGATATGACTGACACTATTAGGAGCTTTTCTTATCATCAAAGGTAACTTTTCTCCTTTGGCATTCTTGATATCTTCGTAAGCAACTCCTATAAAGAAGTCATCTGCCGTTACCGACTTAAAATTCTTCAATCCGACCTGAAAAGTAACCTTTACTTTAGAAGGAAAGGTACGCAACACCTTACCGGCAGGAAAGTTAATACCTATCACAGGAACTTCTACGGTTTTCTCCGAATACATATCTACATACACAGATATATCATTGTAATCGGGAATAAACTTCACTCCCTTGATACGACGAAGTTTTACACGCTGTGCTAAAGTATCACTCACAGATTCAAAACGCACATCTTGTGTATAAGCAGCTATCAGCGTATCAAGCACTCCATCTGGCGCATAAGCAATAACCGAATCAGGATGAAAGCCGATATGAGAAATATAATATTGTCTCCCTGGGGTAATCTCTCCCCGAAGACGAACCGGTAACTTTCTGGCTTTACCTTTCGTATAGATAAAATCGAGTGTATCCGGACGAATAGAAAGCAGTTTAGTAGAAACATTAAGCTGGGCGGATATTCTTTTCGATAATTCCGACGTAGAAATACGTACGTGAGTACCGGCTTCCATATAATCAGAAAAATCAAAAGTCACAGGAAAGAATGTTCTCCCCAACATATAATTTAGCAGAACAGTTCCTCTATCTTCGACTTGAACACGAACTTCTTCGGGAAGTTCAGAAGTTATCACTACTTCCTTAGGAACATTCTTCAACCGAAGAGGAACTTTAAACTCGGTCTGATATACATCATCTAAAGTCTGTAAAAGCCAAAAAGCAAAAGAGACCAATACAAAAAACAAAAAAACCAGAAACTCCCTGCTTTTAGAGCTAAGCAAGAAGTTTCTGATTCTTCGAAATCCAAACCGATAATATCTTTTTATGTTCTTTACATCGAACATATTAATAGATTTTTATTTGTTTGCCTGAGCCTGCGCATCTGCATAAATAGAGTTTTTATCTACTCTGATTTTCACACTTGGCGCAATTTCTACCACAACGGCGTTATCTTCAATTTCCTTAATTTTTCCATAAATACCACCAGCAGTAATAACAGACTGTCCTACTTCCAGATTTTTACGGAAGTTAGCTATTTCTTTCTGCTTCTTCTGCTGTGGACGAATCATGAAAAAATACATGATAGCAAAAATGGCTACCATCATAATAAGGAAGGAATAATCTCCTCCAGCTTGAGCCTGCAATAATACAGTTAAAAGATTCATAGGTTTTTCTTAATAATTAGTTATTTAATAGCGCACAAATATATCAATTTTTTGTCAACTTGTTTTCCTTTTTCAATTGATTAACTATTCCATCCAAAGTACCATTAATAAAGCCGCCACTCTTTGGAGTGCTATATAGCTTGGCTATTTCTACATATTCATTCAATGATACATTCACTGGAATATTAGGGAAACTCAATATCTCAGCCAAAGCAATCTGCATAATGACCACATCCATTAAAGCTACTCGATCCAAATCCCAGTTCTTAGAATTTTCACTAATCAAATGACGATAATAATCCGCGTTCAAGATAGTACGACGAAACAATCGACGTGCAAAATCCTGATCTTCTTCATCTTTAAACTCAGGAAGAAGTTCTTGCTTTTCTCCGTTTTTAGGATCAAAACGTTTGATGGTCTTCAATACAAAAGTATCAACAATTTCCTTATCATCATTCCAATACAAACTCTGGTCTTCCAACACTTCATCCAATCTTGCATTGTTGAAAATAATACGTTTGTAAATCTTGCGCCATACTTCACGATCTTCTTCATACGAAGAGGTTTCACTCTCCATATACTCCTTATATATATCGCTCTGCATAATCTGCTCACACAGATTTTTAATAAAGTCACCCTCATTCTCCCAAGTTTTCTTTTGGGTAGAAGCAAACTCATTCAGCTGCTTGTTGACTTCAAGCTGAGCAATGAAGCGATTTTCTACAAACTTGGTATTAGGACACAAATCCTCTTTGGTAGGAGCCAGTTTATTTTTCGCTGCATCCAGCCGCCTGCTGGCATACTTCGTAACCTCCACCATGAGAAGCAAGAGATAGTTATACAAATCATACGCTTTAGATAAACTGAAGAACAACTCTTTTTCTGCAGTATCTAAATTTTTACCACCGTTCTGATAATACGCATAAATTATCTGAACTATTTTCAGACGAATAAGAACTCTGTTAATCATACTATTTGTTCCATATATTTGAGAGTGCAAAAATAGATATTTTCCTTTATATCTGCATAAAGATAGAGAACTTTTTTATGCAAATCATCCATAGACTTTATTTTTATACTCGTTTTTTTGTATTTTTCAAAAAAATCATCAAATTTGAAGGCGTTTTTAATAAGGAATCAAGCTTATGGAAGATTTAAAAAAGAAAAATGGACTAAACGAAAATGATAAAGACATTGTTTTTTCAAAAGCAATAAAAGCAGGAAAACGAATCTATTACCTCGATGTCAAGAAAAACAGAAAAGACGAAATGTTTTTAGCTATTACTGAAAGTAAAAAAATAGTATCTGGAGAAGGGGAAGCATCTCAAATAAGCTTTGAGAAGCATAAGATTTTCCTTTATAAAGAAGATTTCGAGAAATTCATGAATGGCTTGCAGGAAACAATTCAATACATAGAACAAGGACAGGGGAATACTTCATCACTGGCACCTCATAAAAAAGAGGATGAAGAACATGAAGCTGTAAACTCAGATGCAATAAAAATTGACATTGAGTTTTAAATAAGCTCTATACACAAAGTATTTAATTTAGAAAAGATTAAAAACACTTGTCAAAGTAAAAGATTATTCTTACCTTTGCGCCGCTTTAAGTTCATCGTGTGATATACCACATCGTGTGATGGTGAATTAAGCAATAGATACACTTAATTTAGAGTAACACAAAAAAAATTAAAAACAATGAAATCAATTGAAATCAAAGGTTCTTTAAGAACTGAGACAGGTAAAAAAGCAACTCACAGCTTGCGTAAAGAAAATGGTGTACCATGTGCATTGTATGGTATCCAGAAAGACGAAAACGGCAAACCAGTTGCAACTCACTTCACTGTAACAGTAGAAGGTTTGCGCAAATTGGTATACACACCTCATATCTATGTAGTAGATTTGAACATTGATGGCAAAGTAGTAAATGCTATCATGAAAGATATCCAATTCCACCCTGTAACTGATGCTATTCTGCACGTTGATTTCTTGCAGATTGACGAAGCTAACCCAATCGTAATGGAAGTTCCTGTAAAATTGGAAGGTTTGGCTGAAGGTGTGAAAGCCGGTGGTAAATTGGCATTGCAGATGCGTAAACTGAAAGTTAAAGCATTGTACAATGACATCCCTGAACGTTTGACTGTAGACGTAACAAACTTAGGTTTGGGTAAGACTATCAAAGTTGGTGAATTGAACTACGAAGGTTTGCAGATTCTGAATGCAAAAGAAGCTGTAGTATGCGCAGTTAAATTGACTCGTGCTGCTCGTGGAGCTCAGGCTGCTGCAAATAAATAATCATTTTCAGTAACCTAAACCACAAAATCCCTTTCAATGAAATATTTGATTGTAGGACTGGGAAATATCGGTGAAGAATACCGAAATACCCGTCACAACATAGGATTTATGGTATTGGACGCCCTAGCTAAGGCGTCCAATATTGTTTTTAAGGACGGACGTTACGGAGCGATCTCTACCCTCTCCATAAAAGGAAGACAAATACTCCTGCTCAAACCTTCCACATATATGAACCTAAGTGGAAATGCTGTAAGATATTGGATGCAACAAGAAAAAATTCCTTTGGAAAACGTATTGATTATTGTTGATGATTTAGCATTACCATTTGGAAGTTTACGTTTAAAAGGGAAAGGAAGCGATGCAGGTCATAACGGCTTAAAACATATAGCGGCGACATTAGGTACACAAAACTATGCCCGACTACGTTTTGGTATAGGCAATGATTTTCCAAAAGGAGGGCAAATAGATTACGTATTGGGAAAATTTGGAGAAGAAGATATGAAACTCATGCCTGAACGTTTGGAAACTGCAGGAGAAATAATAAAAAGCTTCTGTCTGGCCGGATTAAACATCACCATGAATCAATACAATAATAAATAAACGAGCATTATGCCTGAAGCAAGAATAGATAAGTGGATGTGGGCTGCCCGAATCTTTAAAACCCGCACCATTGCAGCTGAAGCTTGCAAAAAAGGAAGAATCTATATTAATGGTGCCCAAGCAAAACCGGCTCGCATGATTAAACCTGGAGATACTATACAGGTAAAAAAACCGCCTATCACCTATTCATTCAAAGTTATACAAGCAATAGAAAAGCGTGTTGGAGCAAAGCTTGTTCCTGAAATTATGGAAAACGTAACAACTCCAGACCAGTACGAACTGCTAGAGATGAGTAAAATAAGTGGCTTTGTCAATCGTGCCAAAGGTACAGGAAGGCCCACCAAAAAAGATCGTCGAGATTTAGATGAGTTTTTCACTCCCGAATATATAGACGATTTTGACTTTGATGATAACGAAGAATAAAGTCCAAATAAAAACAGAAAGAGGCTAAATGTATTTCATTTAGCCTCTTTCTGTTTTTCCAGTTTATATTTTATCAGCTTTCTATTCTTTTTCTTTCTCTTCCTCAAGATTATTCTTTGAAGCCCAAATAGCCTTCCTGATTTCTTCCAATTCATAAGGATCGGTAGAGATCAATGGAATTGTCTCCCCCCAACCAATGCGAAGGCGCAAAGCATATTGAGTTTTCATCCGCATAGCCACTATAAGCATAATTAAGCCACACAGAAAGAAAAACAAAGCAACCCCCATGGATCCTCCCACCATCAAAATGCCAAAGAAAAAAGATAATACTCCGAACGTAATAGGATATCTCCGATAATTAGCACGCTTTGAAACATAAACTGCATTTACGTCAGATAGCTTATAGCGCGAACTATTTAGTATAAACTCTTTTGATGTAACTTTTACACCATCTTTATCATAATATAAGTCCGCTCTTACCATGTTTTCTTAATTAGATTTTTCCTGCCATTAATTTCTTATTGTGTGAATTTGCAGCAATTGCAGCCCAAACAACACCAATAGGAATAGTAATAATCAAGCCAAAACCAAAGGTCAAAAGGGCAACAATTAGATTTACAATAATCATTACAATAGCTCCTAATACTGTAGAATAAAACATACCCAATGGGCCAAAGAATAAAGATAAAGCAATTGCAATACCTACACTTTTAGGAGACTTTGTTACTACTACGTTTACATTTTGATTTTCAGTTGCCATAATACAGTTTGTTAAAGGTTAAACAAATCCGTTAATAAATATTACAATCGCAAAGATATAAAACCTTTTTTAATATACAATTTTTTTACATCTATTTTCCGTTTCAGCCCAAAGAAGTGCATTTCACCTCAGCCATTACCAAACGTTGCAAATCACTCTTTTCTCCGACAATCCAAATAATATCCCCTACTTCCAAACGCCGATTGACATTCGGAGAACAAAGTTGCTTATCGTTTTCCGATTCTATCCCCACAACCATACAACGGTATTCGTTACGTATACCACTTTCTTTAATTGTATGACCTGCAATAGGCGAAACTTCAGGAATCTTAAACTGTTTCAACACCATTTCATGCTGTTCAGCATCTTCATAGCCCAATGCATCAGAAACCTGCCCTACATAATGAGCAAAAACAGATAACTGTTCATCCGTACCGATAACCTGTAAAGTATCTCCTGGGAAAATACGAATTCTTCCTCCTGGAATATTTATCCGATGAGTTCCTCGAATAATCGATGCGACATGCACATTATATTTCTGCCCCAAGTCCAATTCCTGTAATGTCTTACCAGCCCACAAAGAATCAGCAGGTACAGAAAAATCTGATAAGTGCAAGTTTCTATCTAATAATCCACTTTCATATTCAGGGCGTTTTTCTCCAATATATTCTTTATGAATATCTTTCGAACGCAAATTCTGCACGAAAGTACGCTCAAGACCAATAGATCTCTTTTTCAAGAAACGAGAGAAAACCATTCCAACCACCAACAAAACCGCAATACCTACCATCAAAGCAGCAGATGCTCTAAACAAGAATTCAATGATATATACCACAAAGCCTGTAGCAATTACTACCCGAAGCAATATTACAGCTATCAACGGAGCATGATTAAAACGACTATCCGACCACAAAGCCTTAAATTCAATCGAACGATTTTTCTTCATGATCAAAGCACGCAAGAAAGGAGCAATTGCAGATATCGTCACCACAGCCCCTAATAAACGTCCCCAAAAATCACCTAAAGCCGAAACGATTAAAGGTACCACCAAATGCAAACACAATCCCATAATCGCCACAGACAACACCGAATAAATCAAAACAATACGCATGATTGCAACCAATAATTTCTTCCAGTTATTTTCATGCTGTACGGTCTGCGAACCAGTAGAATACCTCTCCAAAAAGGTCCGGACTCCTTCTGGCATTGTACGATCCACCCAATTATAGGCAGGAACAGCCAAACGTATCATATAAGGAGTAAGAAAAGTCGTAATAACCGATACTGCCACTACTATAGGATATAGAAAATGACTGGTTACATTCAAGCTAACCCCTAAAGAGGCAATAATAAATGCAAATTCACCGATCTGGGTTAAACTGAAACCACACTGCATGGCAGTTTTCAAAGACTGCCCGGAAAGCAGCACTCCCATTGTTCCAAAGACAGCCTGCCCTAATAAGATCGCTAATACTATCACCACAATAGGTACAATATACTCTACCACCATATGAGGATCAACCATCATTCCCACCGATACAAAAAAGATAGCCCCAAACAAATCTTTGACAGGTGCCACTAATTTTTCTATATGCTCAGATTCTATTGTTTCAGCAAGAATAGAACCCATTATAAAAGCCCCAAAAGCAGGTGAAAAACCCACCTTAGACGCAAATACAACCATTCCAAAGCAAAGAGCAAGTGCTACAATCAGCAAAGTTTCATCACTCATCAGCTGGCGAACTTTTTTCAAAAAGAGTGGTATCAAATAAATACCTACCACAAACCATAATATCAAAAAGAAAACCAACTTGACAAGACTACCTACCATTTCTCCCCCTTCAAAATTCTGGCTCACCGCCATTGTCGAAAGCATTACCATCAGTACGATAGCCAATATATCTTCCAAAATCAAGATACTCAACACTAATCCAGCAAACCTCTGTTGACGCAAACCTAAATCATCAAAAGCTTTATAAATAATGGTAGTAGACGACATGGCCAGCATTCCTCCCAAATAAATACAGTCCATACGTTTCCAGTCAAAAGCCCAGCCCACACAAATTCCTACAGCAATCATACACAAGATAATGGTACATGCAGAAATCACAACCGAACCTCCCGTCTTCATCATTTTCTTAAAGCTGAATTCCAATCCCAATGCAAACAAGAGGAAGATAACTCCAATATCCGACCAAGTCTGAATATTGGCAGTATCCGTTACCGAAGGAGTCAGTGAAAAATGCGGACTGGCTATAAATCCAGCAACAATATACCCTAACACTAATGGCTGTTTCAGTTTTTTAAAAACAAGAGTCATCAAACCGGCGCACATCAGAATCAGTGCCAGGTCACTAATCAATGGAGCTAAATGCGACATGATACACACAAATTATAATACCATACAAAAATAGCGAATTAATTTAATAATGAGTATGCCATGGCAAAAAGTAGCCTTATTTAGAGGTACTTTGCAAAAACTTTTTTAATTTTGTAACCAAATTGAGTTAATATATCAACAAATGAACGTATTAGAACTAAGTGAACAGGAGATTATCAGACGTAACAGTCTGAATGAAATGAGAGCGATGGGCATCGATCCGTACCCTGCAGCAGAGTATGTAACCAATGCATTCTCTACCGATATAAAAGCAGAATTCAAAGAGGACGAAGCAGAACCTCGCAAGGTTTCGGTAGCAGGTCGTATCATGTCGCGCCGTGTAATGGGTAAGGCTTCTTTCATTGAGTTACAAGACTCTAAAGGTCGTATTCAGGTATATATCACCCGCGATGATATTTGTCCGGATGAAAACAAAGATTTATACAACGTAGTATTCAAGCGTCTGCTCGACTTAGGAGACTTCGTAGGTATTGAAGGATTTGTATTCCGCACACAGATGGGAGAAATTTCCATCCATGCTCAAAAGTTGACAGTATTATCAAAATCAATCAAACCACTTCCAATTGTAAAATACAAAGATGGAGTGGCATACGATAAATTCGAAGATCCGGAATTACGTTACCGTCAACGTTATGTAGACCTGGTTGTAAACGATGGTGTGAAAGATATCTTCTTGAAACGCAACAAAGTATACAACTCAATGCGCGAATATTTCAACTCTAAAGGTTATATTGAAGTAGAAACTCCTATCCTGCAGTCTATTGCCGGAGGAGCTGCAGCACGTCCGTTTATTACTCATCACAATGCATTGGATATTCCTTTGTATATGCGTATTGCCAGCGAATTGTACCTGAAGCGTCTGATCGTAGGTGGATTTGAAGGTGTATACGAAATCGGAAAGAACTTCCGAAACGAAGGTATGGACCGCACACACAATCCAGAGTTTACTTGTATGGAAATCTATGTAGCCTACAAAGACTACAACTGGATGATGACCTTTACAGAAAATATGATTGAGAAAATCTGTATGGACGTAAACGGTACCACAGAAGTACAGGTCGGCGAACATCTGATCAACTTCAAGGCTCCGTTCAAACGTGTTACCATGCTGGATTCTATCAAAGAATTTACCGGATATGATTTGACTGGCATGAGCGAAGAACAGATTCGTGAAGTATGTCAGAAACTGAATATGGAAATCGATGACACAATGGGTAAAGGCAAGTTGATTGATGAAATCTTCGGCGAATTCTGCGAAGGCAACTACATCCAGCCTACTTTCATCACCGATTATCCGATTGAAATGTCACCGCTGACCAAACGTCACCGCAACAATCCGGAACTGACCGAACGTTTTGAGCTGATGGTAAACGGAAAAGAATTGTGTAACGCATACTCTGAGTTGAACGACCCAATCGACCAGCTTGAACGCTTTGAAGAACAGATGCGCTTAAGCGAAAAGGGTGATGATGAAGCAATGATCATCGACAAAGACTTTGTACGCTCATTGGAATACGGTATGCCTCCTACTTCTGGTATGGGTATCGGTATGGACCGTCTGGTTATGCTTATGACAGGCCAAAGCACTATTCAGGAAGTATTGTTCTTCCCACAGATGCGTCCGGAAAAGGTAATTCCGAAAGATGCACCAGCTAAATTCATCGAATTGGGTATTGCAGAAGACTGGGTACCTGTTATTCAGAAAGCCGGATACAATCTTGTTTCCGACATGAAAGACGTAAATCCACAGAAATTACACCAAGACATTTGCGGTGTAAATAAGAAATACAAATTAGAACTGACTAATCCAACTGTGGACGAAGTAGCAAGCTGGATACAAAAGATTCAATAAATGAAAAAGAAGAATGAGGAATGAAGAGCCATGGAACAACTTTTACCTATTCTTCATTCTTCGTTCTTCATTCTTCATTATAACAATATAATATGAAATTACCCGGTAAAATAGCAATTATGGGGGGAGGAAGCTGGGCTACGGCTATTGCCAAAATCATACTTACCCAAGCTGAATCAATCAACTGGTATATGCGCCGAGACGACCGCATTGAAGAGTTCAAGCGCCTCGGACATAACCCAGCCTACCTGACGAGTGTGCGTTTTGATACCAAACGCATCAATTTCTCATCGGATATCAATAAAGTAGTTCGCGAATCGGATACACTGATATTTGTGACTCCTTCTCCATATCTGAAGACCCACCTCAAAAAGCTAAAAACTAAAATCAAGGATAAGTTCATTGTTACAGCCATTAAAGGTATCGTTCCTGACGAGAATCTGATTATCTCCGATTACTTTCACAAAGTATACGATGTACCTGAAGATAACATTGCTGTATTGGCAGGTCCTTGCCATGCAGAAGAGGTCGCATTAGAACGATTATCCTATCTCACTGTAGGGTGCAAAGACATAGAAAAGGCTAAACTCTTTGCACGACAACTTGCAGGACACTACATCAAAACTTCCGTCAATACAGATGTAACAGGTATCGAATATGCTTCTGTATTGAAAAATGTTTATGCCATAGCTGCCGGTATATGCAGTGGCTTAAAGTACGGTGACAACTTCCAGGCAGTACTGGTTTCGAACGCCTTACAAGAAATGAACCGTTTTCTGGATACAGTTCACCCCATCAACCGCTGCACCAACGACTCGGCATATTTAGGCGACTTATTGGTCACTTCTTATTCCAACTTCAGCCGTAACCGAGTATTCGGTACCATGATTGGTAAAGGATATTCAGTAAAAAGCGCACAAATAGAAATGGAAATGATTGCCGAAGGATACTACGGCACTAAATGTATTAAGGAAATCAACAAGCACTTGCATGTTAATATGCCCATTGTAGATGCGGTATATAATATCCTGTATGAGCGAATCTCACCTATGATTGAAATTAAACTACTAACTGATTCATTCAGATAAACATAGATCGTTATGGAAAATATTAAACTGAACATCGAAAAAACGTTAGATTTCATATCTAAAGATAAGCTAACAACTTATGAGTCTAAAGTAAAGACTTATATGGATACATTGGAACAGGGAACCGGACTGGGTAACGATTTTCTGGGTTGGTTACATTTACCTTCTTCTATCACTCCAGAACATCTTGCCGACTTGAAAGCTACAGCACAAGTACTGCGCGACAACTGCGACGTAGTTGTAGTAGCTGGTATCGGCGGCAGTTACCTGGGAGCACGTGCGGTAATAGAAGCGATGTCGAACAGTTTTGCATGGCTGCAAGAAAAGAAAGCAGGCGAACCGACTATCCTTTTCGCAGGTCACAACATCGGCGAAGACTATCTGTTCGAACTGACCTCTTTCCTGAAAGACAAAAAATTTGGTGTAATCAATATTTCCAAATCAGGTACTACAACCGAAACCGCTTTGGCATTCCGTCTGCTTAAAAAACAGTGTGAAGAACAACGCGGAAAAGAAATGGCACGTAAAGTAATCGTAGCCGTAACAGACGCAAAGAAAGGAGCTGCCCGCATCACTGCTGATAAAGAAGGATACAAATCATTCATTATTCCAGATAATGTAGGTGGACGTTTCTCTGTTCTTACTCCGGTGGGTCTGCTTCCCATCGCTGTAGCAGGTCTCGATATCGAACAGCTGGTAGCCGGTGCACGCAAAATGGAAGAAGTTTGCGCAAACCCGAACATGGAAGAAAATCCGGCAGCTCTGTATGCAGCTACACGCAACGAACTTTATCAGAACGGAAAGAAGATAGAAATTCTGGTAAACTTCCAGCCTAAATTGCATTACTTCATGGAATGGTGGAAACAATTGTATGGAGAATCTGAAGGAAAAGACCACAAAGGTATCTATCCAAGCTCTGTAGACTTCTCAACAGACCTCCACTCTATGGGACAATGGATTCAAGAAGGAGAACGCACAATCTTCGAAACTGTGGTTTCGGTAGAAACTCCTGACCATGAACTGCACGTACCGGCAGATGATGAAAACCTCGACGGGTTGAACTTCCTGGCAGGAAAACGTGTTGATGAAGTAAACAAGATGGCTGAATTGGGAACACAGTTGGCACATGTAGACGGAGGTGTACCCAACTTGCGTGTCAGTGTTCCTGTACTGAACGAATACTACTTGGGACAACTGATCTACTTCTTCGAAAAAGCTTGCGGCATCAGCGGATATCTGCTTGAAATTAACCCGTTCAACCAGCCGGGAGTAGAAGCATACAAGAAAAACATGTTTGCACTGCTCAACAAACCTGGATACGAAGAAGCATCCAAAGCTATTCGGGCACGTTTAAACAAATAAAAGATTAATACATAGTAAAGAATGGAGATAGAGGAGAAATCTTTCATCACAAGATTCCTCAATCTTCATTCTTTATTTTTATCATCCAATCTACACTATTTACCAAATGTTTCAAGAAGCTATAAACCAGTATCTCCAAAAACATCAATACGAATCTATCAAGCTAAAAGCTGTTTTGTTTGATATGGACGGTGTGTTGTTCGACTCAATGAAGAACCATGCAGCCGCATGGCATGAGGCCATGAAGCAATACGGCATGCACCTGAGTTACGAAGAAGCCTATATGCACGAAGGAAGAACCGGAGCCTCCACTATCAACATTGTCAGTACCCGACAGAGAAACCGGGAAGCTACAGAAGAAGAAATCAAGGAAATCTACCATACAAAAAGTGAATTATTCAATGCACTTCCCAAAGCCGTACGAATGCCGGGAGCACTGGAAGTATTGAACAAAGTCAAAGGTTGCGGACTCATTCCAATGGTAGTAACCGGGTCCGGACAAACATCTTTATTAGACAGACTGAACCGTAACTTTCCGGATATATTCAAGACAGAACTGATGGTGACTGCTTTCGACGTAAAATACGGAAAGCCCAATCCGGAACCTTATCTGATGGCACTGAAAAAAGCAGGAATCGCTCCAAACGAGGCCATCGTGGTAGAAAATGCCCCACTGGGAGTACGAGCTGGAGTGGCCGCAGGAATATTTACAGTGGCCGTCAATACAGGACCACTTCCCGACTCTGCATTACTGGATGAAGGAGCCAACTGTCTTTTCCACTCCATGCCGGAATTCAATGACAACTGGGAGACTCTATTCCACGCGTTTCAGGGCTGAAAAGCCCTTTTTTTATGAAATAGCCCTTGCATAAGCAGGTATGCTCTATACCATCATGCAGAAACATATAAAAAGCACTACAACCGACGACGTCGGCTCTATAATCAACGCTGGCGATTCTACAGCCAACGATACCGATTATAGAGCCGACGTCGTCGATTATAAAATACGTACCATAACGATACGTAAATATCCTATTCCAAGCCCCAATTACAGTATGTGTCCTATCAGTTTCGTTATTCTTTACCAATCAATGCCTGAATGGTGTGTCTCACCCGCTCTGCTGTTGTAACGGAGTGCATATACTCGTCTATCTCGCCATTACCTCCCATCGACAGAGCCGGATTTCTCAGTTTCATTTTACTCGCTTTGTTTTCACGGGCCGAGAAATGAAATTCTGCAGCTCCGGTTTTTTCAGCCAGCGACGCAATATTAGACTCATTCACCCCACATCCCGGCATAATTACAATACGACCGTCTGCCTGCTTTACCAAGTCAGCCAACAAGCCGGCTCCTTCCATCGCAGTTTTTTGCTGACCGGAAGTCAAGATACGATCTACTTTCAATTCGATAAGCTGTTCCATTGCCTGAAACGGATCCTTCACATAATCGAAGGCACGGTGAAAAGTCACAGCCATTCCTTCCGAAACTTTCATCAGACGCTCTATAGCCGAAATATCCAATTCACCTTCCGGAGTAAGACATCCGAATACTACTCCATCCGCACCTAACTGTCGAGCCATCCGAATATCCTCTTCCATTATATCCAACTCCAACGGAGAGTATAGAAAATCTCCTCCACGAGGACGAATAATCACATGCAAACGGATGTCAATCATCTTTCTTGCTAACTTGATTTCACCATACGAAGGTGTAGTTCCTCCCTCTGGCATCGAAGCGCATAATTCCACACGATGTGCTCCCCCTTGCTGTGCAGCCAGACAACTGGCCGCAGAATTGGCACAGATTTCAAAAGTATATTGTTTCATAACCATGATTTTAAACGTTGCACAATAAAAAAAGAGACTTCTTAAAAAGTCTCTTTACCCCTTTTCTATTGTACGCCTGTGGGGACTTTTAGAATGCAATCAAAAGACCTCAATAGGCATAATAAGATATTGTTATACAATATGTTACACTTTTTTTTTAAAAGTATCAATCAATTCCTAATACTATCATAAAGTGGGGGAACTTAAGTTCTCCCATGTTATCATAAAAGTATAAATTATCTTTAATTAAAGAATAAAGACTAAATAACATTTATATTCTATTACAAATATACAATAATATCTTGTAGTATCAGGTAATGTCACACTGATAAAAGTAAATTATTTTATTCATATTATTGTGGAAGTTAAACATAAATATATAAATAATATTAATAAACAATTACATTACAAGGGCTTATATTAAGGATTCAGGATTAGTCATGATACGTATCAGATGGAATTCAAAGAAGTCTGAAATGTCATTCTCGTTGGGTTATAAAATCGAACCTGAAAAATAGGACAGTTCAAAACAACTGGTTAAGGCTAATACCACATTTAAAGATGGTAAGAAAACTATTTATGCCAAAGAAATCAACGCTGCCATAAAAAATACATTATTAATTATTACTGTCCGATAAAATCGATTACATATTAAAATCCCGCTCGACCATTATGTATTCAATGGTAGAGTCTTGTTTTGTCATTCTAAGCCCCCGTTAAAAGAAACTCCACGAACATATGAGTTTCTTTTTCATTATCATAAGCAGCAGATTATCAGGTTTCTCTTCATTTTGGTCACATACAGAGCTCCTCTCAGCGTGAGTGTTTCCAACTTCTCATAGTCAATGTATGCGCGATTCATGGTAATTATATTTCCTTTGTTCAGTACTGACGGCCTTAACACGAGGGAATCGTTGGTGGTATCAGAAGTAAACTTTATATCTGAAGGAACTCCTTCGTTGGCATGTATGACGTATTCTTCCTTCAATAAAAGATACATTCCGATATAACCAACACTATACTCACGGCAATATTCCCGAAAGGAGCATGGTTGTCTGTCGAATGCACATAATTTTTAAAGTAGAAAAAACAGCCTGTAGTTTTCTACTTTTCCATTGTCTAAAATTTTATGGAAAAGTTAGAAATACTATAGGTAGACAACAATACGCTATCGTGGAAGATTGTACATTGGGAAATGGCACCCTATATTTAGATTGAGCAAATAAACAGCAAGAATCAGCAAACATACCTTCTTGTATATTCTTTTAAAAAGCAGATCTTTGTCATATGAAATGTTAATCCTAAAATTATGAATACATTTACGACTTTAGATTTTTGTATTTTTATTGCATATGCAATCCTAATTATTGTTGTCGGGTTGTACACGGGGTGGTCGAAAGGGGGAAAAGAAAAAGACTCCAAAGAATATTTCCTGGCAGGAAATTCATTGGCTTGGTGGGCAATAGGGGCATCAGTTATTGCTTCTAACATCTCGGCCGAACAGTTTATAGGGATGTCCGGCTCTGGCTTTGTTATTGGGTTAGGGATTGCATCTTATGAATTTATTGCGGCAGCATCATTGATTGTTGTAGCTGTATTGTTTTTACCTATCTTTCTTAAGACCCAAATCTATACGATGCCTCAATTTCTGGAAATTCGATATAGTAAATCGGTGAAGACGGTGATGGCTCTTTTTTGGTTGTTGGTTTTTATTTTCGTAAATCTTACTTCTATTTTATATTTAGGGGCATTAGCTATCAATAAAGTAGTAGAAATTCCTATTTTCAGCAGTATAATCTGTTTGGCTTTATTTGCTGGAATTTATGCTATTTATGGAGGGCTGAAGGCGGTGGCTTTAACAGATTTGGTGCAGGTGGTGTTTTTGATTGGTGGTGGATTGTTGACTACATATATTGCGTTGGATTATTATGCAGAAGGTCAGGGAGCTTATGTAGGAATACAAAAATTGATGATGAATGTACCGGAAAAGTTTGATATGATATTGGATAAATCAAATCCTAATTACACTTATTTACCAGGGATTGGTGTGATTGCCGGTGGACTTTGGGTGAGTGCTTTGTATTATTTTGGATGTAACCAGTACATTATCCAACGAGCATTGGCTGGTAAAAGTTTGGCTGAAGCTCAACTGGGACTTGTGTTTGCCGGATTCTTAAAATTAATCTTACCTATCATTGTGGTAGTGCCGGGTATTGTGGCTTTTGCACTCAATGCACCCATAGACAAACCGGATCAGGCTTATCCTTGGCTGATGCATAACTTTATTCCATCCGGTGTCAGAGGAATTGCTTTTGCTGCATTGGTGGCTGCTGTGGTAAGTTCGCTGGCATCTATGGTAAATAGTATCACTACTATTTTTACGATGGATATATATAAGGAATATCTAGTGAAGCAAAAAACTGTGAGCGAGAAAAAACTGGTAGCAATAGGACGTGTTTTCGGTGTAATCAGTCTGGTGATAGCAGTAGTGATAGCACCGATGCTGGGGAATTTGGAACAAGCTTTCCAATTTATACAGGAGTTTACTGGTTTTATCAGTCCTGGAGCCTTGGCTATCTTTATAATGGGTTTCTTTTGGAAGCGTGCAGAATCACGGGGAGCTTTGGCGGCAGCTATCGGTACTTTTATCTTTTCGCTGACAATGCTATGTTTCTTTCCTGAAGTGTCATTTATCGATCGTATGGGATATGTATTCTTATTATGTATTTTGTTGATTGTCATATTCGGCTTGTGTAATAAGCAGAAGCAGTCTACAAAATGTATAGAAATAGAGGCACGGTTGTTTGCTACCACTCGTTTGTTTAAGATATTGAGTTTTATAATATTATTGACATTAGGTGTTATCTATTATATTTTTTGGTAATTAATTTTGGATAAGCAGAAAAATCAAAACGGAATAATAAACATGGAAGAATTGTTAGACAGAATTGCAAAATGTGTAGAGTTTGGTAAGATAAACGAAAAAACTCCTTATCCTCCTACAATGAAAGGTCAGCCAGGCGCAGATGAATTGACACTTCAAGCATTGAATGAAGGAATAGAACCCGCTGTGATTCTTCAGAAAGGCTTGATTGTGGGTATGGAGCGAATCGGAGTAAAGTTTAAAGCTAATCAGGTATTTGTTCCTCAAGTACTGATGAGTGCAAAGGCTATGGGGACCGCTATGAATCATTTGAAAAAGTTCTTTAATGATGGTAGTGTACAACGTAAAGGTACAGTGATTATTGGTACGGTAGAAGGCGACTTACATGACATTGGTAAGAATTTAGTTTCTATGATGGTGGAAGGCAATGGATATGAAGTGATAGATTTGGGAGTGGATGTAAAGGCCGAAAAGTTTGTAGAGGCTCTTGAGAATCATCCGGATGCATTCGTTTGTATGTCGGCATTGCTGACCACAACAATGACTAATATGGAGCAGATAAATGCTTTATTGAAGGCGAAAAAACCAGATGTGAAGACATTTATCGGAGGAGCTCCTGTAACAGCAGAGTTTGCAAAACAGATTGGTGTTGACTATTATACCGACGGTCCTCAAGAACTGGTTGAGATATTGAATAAATTGAGTGCTTGATATTAAATTAAAACGAAGATAATATTATGAGTCAATGGACAGATGAAATATTTGCAACATCTCAAAGAGTAGCCATTCCGGTAATGACACATCCGGGAATAGAAGCCTTGGGCTACAAGGTAATTGATGCGGTAAAGAGTGGTGAGGTACACTATCAAGCTATTAAGTATCTGGCAGACCATTATTCCTCTGCTGCTTGTTCTACAATTATGGATTTGACGGTGGAAGCTGAGGCTTTTGGTTGCCAAATTGAGTTTCCTGAAAATGATATGCCACATGTTTTAGGCAGATTGGTATATGATGAAACTTCAGTAGAGGCTTTACAAGTTCCGAATTTGCATATGGGGCGTGTGCCTGAATATTTAAAAGCAACTCGAATGGCAGTAGAAACAATTACTGATAAACCAGTATTGGCCGGTTGTATAGGTCCTTTCTCTCTAGCAGGAAGATTGTATGATATGTCTGAAATAATGGTTGCCATTTATACTGAACCTGAAGTGATTTTGACTCTCTTAAGGAAATGTAATGAGTTTATCATTAGTTATTGTCGTGAGTTGAAAAACTTGGGTGCTTCGGGAGTGTTCATCGCTGAACCTGCAGCAGGGTTATTATCAAATGATGATTGTATGATATATTCAACAGTATTCATACAAGAACTAGTAAAAGAATTACAAGATGATAAATTTGCTGTAATTTTGCATAACTGTGGAAATACGGGACAATGTACGCAAGCAATGATTGAAAGTGGAGCTGCTGCCTTACATTTTGGAAATGCAGTAGATATGATGGAGGCATTAAAGGTTTGTCCTGCTAATATAGTTGTGATGGGTAATGTTGATCCTGTGGGAGTCATAAAACAAGCTTCTCCAGAGAAAGTGAAAGAAGTGACATTAGGATTGTTACATAAAACATCTGATTATAAAAATTTTGTATTGTCTTCAGGATGTGATATTCCTCCACATGTATCGCTGGAGAATATAAATGCATTTTTTAAAGCTTTGGAAGAATATAATAGGTAACAGATAATATATATATGATTGTTCAATAGGTATTTTTATATGATAAAAGCAGGGCAATTTTTCTATTTTTGAAATTGGGAAATTGTACCCTGCTTAAATTAGACATTGTCCAAAATTTTGTGTAAATGGAAACAGGATTCAGTTGTAAGTTTGTTCTTATATCTGGATTCTGTTTTCAAACATAAGCATAAATTGATTCATAATCAAACCCCAGTTTGAAATAGGCATTGTCCATTTCTTTTCAATCTCCATAAGCGAAAGAAATACGGTCTTTTTTACAGCATCATCCGAAGGGAATGAAAGCTTTGATTTGGTGTACTTTCTGATTTTTCCGTTTAGATTCTCAATGAGATTGGTTGTGTAGATTATTTTTCTGATTTCCAGCGAGAACTGGAAGAAAACAGCCAAATCATCCAAGTTGTTTCTCCATGAAAGTATAGCATAAGGATGCTTTCATACCCATTTCTTTTCCAGATTGTCAAATTCTGTGGCTGCAACCTCTTTGTTGGGTGCATTATAGATATTCTTCATATCCGCTGTAAACTCTTTTTTGTCCTTATAAACAACATATTTACAGGAGTTTCTGATCTGATGCACCACACAGATTTGAGTGGATGACTGAGGGAATACGGTACGGATGGTATCCGTAAATCCATTCAGGTTATCGGTACAGGTAATCAGTATATCCTGCACTCTACGGGCCTTTAAATCGGTCAGGACACCCATCCAGAAAGAAGAACTTTCCGATTTGCCAACCCACATGCCAAGGACTTCCTTCAGACCGTTCTGTTTCAGTCCGACGCAAAGGTAAACGGTCTTGTTTATGATTTTGCCGTTATCCCGTACCTTGAAGACGATACCATCCATCCAGACTATCAGATAAACAGGATCCAGAGGGCGGTTCTGCCATTCCTGGGCTGCCTGATTGACTTTGTTGGTAATGATGGAAATGGCCGATGTAGAGAGCTCTATTTCATAAATCTCACGCATTTCTTCTTCTATATCAGAAACACTCATTCCTTTGGCGTATAAGGAGATAACAAGCTTCTCTATCGAAAGTCCACGGCTTTCATGTTTGGGCACGGCTATCGGCTCAAATTGACCGTTACGATCACCGGGTATAGAGATGACAGCTTCTCCATGTTCGGTCTGGATTTTCTTCGGATAACTTCCATTACGGGAGTTACCGGTGTTATTTCCTGCCACAGAATTCTTTTCATAGCCCAAATGGGCATCCATTTCGCCTTCAAGCATCTTCTCCAGCACTTGGGCATGCAACTGCTTCAGAAACTTACTCACATCGGCTTCTGTTTTAAACTGCCTAAGGAACTCCTTGCTCAACACCTCATCGGGCACTACTTGATTCTTTTCTTTCATAATCTTCTTCATTTTGCAAATCTATAAAATAAAAAATACGAGACTCATTTCTGAATCCCGTATTTCCATTTACACAAAATATTTTATAGTGCCTTTTTATCAGACAGCAATAAATTTTTAATCAGATAAATTGAAAGCCTCTATAATACATTCTAATGCGCTTGAGTTTGCTGCAACTCCTTTTTCTTTAAACGGACCTTCCCAATGACAACCAAAACTTCGAGAAACCAAGTTATAGTTATTATTTAAAATGGAATCAGCATTAGTTAAAATAAACTGTTTATACTCTTCATTTTTAGTAACACTATATAAAAAAGCCAGATGACGAATAAAAATTCCTTTAAATTGAACTCCATCATTACCTTCTGCTATATCAATTCGCTTCTCTGATAAAACGCCATTTACTGTTACAAATTCCTTTTTTATTGCAGAATCGGCCAGCCTCACCGCAATGTCTAAAAACTTTTGTTCTTTTGAATATAAATACATTTCTGTAAATACAGCAATAGCTACTCCTTGATTATATGTATAATGACCCTCTCTATTGGGAGAACCATCTTTACTTAGTCCATCTTCTATAATCTGCTTATCTTCATTGTATAAACCAGTAGAAAGGTACCAATCGACTTCTTTTAAAAACCAATGAAGATACACATCTTCTTCTGTCAACTTATATAAACGAATAGCAGTCAACGCAAATAAATTATTAGCTATTGAATTTTTATATTCCAACGGATTCTTTTTCCAATAAATACCACCTCCTAAAGTATCATCCCAACCAGTTGTCATATCTGCAAATATAACTTTGGCCATTTCCAGATATTCTGCATTACCGAACACTTCAAAAGCCTTAATCCAAGCGAGAGCCCACCAACCTTCATCATCATAAAAATCATTTATAAAGGAATCAAAATAACAAATAAATTTTCCATCACTCCCTTTAAGTTCATAATGCGACGCTCTCTGATAAACATCATCAACCACAGTCAAAATTTTATCATATTCTCCTGAAACTTCTGCATATCGGATTAAAGCAGTCAAGACATTAGCTGAATTCCACCAGCCAGCAGTATTCCAAACACTACTTGAATCATTTCTATGTTTTAAAGAATACTCAACACCTTCATTCATTTTTTCTTGATAAACATAACTCTGCTTTTCTGTACATGCAAAAAAAACAACAGCAAGTAAAAATACTCCCCAAAATTTTATTCCAATAATATTTTTCATCTTTATCATTTTAATTCATTCAACAATTCCAATTTTCCATCCTTTATTAATTTTAAAACCAACTCTCCAAACAATGTATTTTGCCATGCAAACCAAGCCCGAGTAAAGTTTGCCGGATTATCCTTGTGAAAAGATTCATGCATAAATCCTGTATTATTATCAGTATCAATCAACATTTGCATACAATGTTTAATTTCTTCATCACACTGACTTGTAAATGCCTTCATCATAATACTCATTGGCCAAATCATATCATAGCCAATATGGGGACCACCAATTCCTTCACCAGCAGACCCCTTAAAGAAATATGGATTATCCTTACTCCATACATACTTTCTAGTATTTTGATAAATAGGATCATTAATATCTACATCCCCCAAGTAAGGTAAAGCCAGCAAACTTGGCACATTTGCGTCATCCATCAGCAAATGATTTCCAAAGCCATCAACTTCAAAAGCATAAATAGTACCATATTTAGGATGGTTATAAGTAGCATATTTTTTCAGAGCTTCTTCTACTTCAGTAGCCAGATTTCTGCACTCTTTTGCCAGTTCATTTTTATGATTCACTTTTTCCAAAATTTCAGCAGCTTTCCGCAAGGATGTTACAGCAAAGAAATTAGATGGAATTAAAAACTGAAGTGTAGTAGCATCATCAGAAGGTCTAAAGGAGGAAACAATCAAACCGACAGGATTCACTGGAGCCCCCAGTCCATTATTGTTCAATGTGTCAAGAGCTCTTTCAGTTTTTCTTTGAAAGCTGTAATTTCCAACTCCATCCTTACGCTGTTGTTCTTTGAATGTCTTTAAAATATTTTCAATAGCCATGATCCAGTCAGCATCAAAGACACTATCATCTCCTGTGATTATCCAATAATGATAAGCCAGTCGTAACGGATAACACAACGAGTCTATCTCCCATTTACGCTCATGAAGTTCTGGTTTCATATCTGTCATATCAGTATCCCATCCACCTCCGGTTGCTCCATCATTAAACGCATTGGCATAAGGATCAATATTAATACATTTAAACTGGCGACGTATAACACCTTCAATCATTGATTTTAACTTTGGGTCTTCATTTGCAAACTGCACATATGGCCAAACTTGAGCCCCAGAATCTCTAAGCCACATAGCATGAATATCACCTGTATAAACAAATGTATCCGGTTTTCCATTCTGAACTCTATAATGAACTGTTGTTTCAAGAGTGTTTGGAAAGCAGTTTTCAAACATCCAGATCAACTTAGGGTTTGTCAGCATCTTTTTTACTTCTTGAATTTTTTGTTCTATTACTTCAGAAGTAAATAACCTTTTATTTACAGGAGGACGTTGACTCACATATATTTTATCAGACTGAATCTTATCCACTCTAATATTATCATTCAACATAGTAAAACCAGCAGCATACACACCTTGCCCAACTAAAGTTGCTGCAATAAAACCTAAACAATGTAACTTTTTCATAACTGATTAATTTTAAAATTCATAACATTTTTTTCTCCTTTATAAGGCTTCATTACAAAACGCAAAACTCCTCCATTCATAATATCTGAATGAGAAATATAGTTTTTATCCCAAACTTCTCCATTCAAATAAACTTTATCTACTAAAATATTTTGTTTTGAGTAATTTTCTACTTCTATGTAAAAAGACTTCCCATTAGACAGTTTAATTTGTGCAGACTCTATCTGAGGAGCCCCTAATATATACTCACCATTACAAGGATTCACAGGATAAAAGCCTAAAACCGAAAAAGCATACCAAGCAGACATTTGTCCACAATCATCATTCCCCTGAAGTCCATCTGGTGCATTCCTATAAAATTTATCAACAATTAAATTAATAATCAGATCAGTTTTAAAGCCATCTGAGGTATATTTATACAAATACGGTACATGGTGACAAGGTTCATTTCCATGCCAATACTCTCCCAAACAACCTGTAGCAACTTCTGTTGCAGAAAAATACGGATGAGTTTTTGCATAAAACATTGAATCTAATTTTTCTTTAAATGGCTCTTCTCCCCCCATTAAATCAATCAATCCTAAAATATCTTGTTGTACATGAAATAAATAATGCCAAGGATTACCTTCGGTATAATCAGAAAAAGGAACCCATTCGCCTACAGCAAGAGAGAAATCATCTATTTTTCTAAATTCACCAGAAGCATATCTTCCACACATGAATCCAATTGATTTATCATAGACATTCCTATACAACTGAGAGCGTTTACTAAAATATTTATAATCCTCTTCTTTTCCAAAAAGTTTTGCACATTGCGACAATGCATAATCATTCAATGTACCCTCTAATAGGCGAGATACAGTTTCTCTATTATCATCAATAGCTGATAATTTTACATCCAAAGGAATGTATCCATATTGATTTATTACCTCTACATGATTACGATAATGAGACTGTTTCAATGTTGTTTTCATCGCACTATAAAGCTCATCATCAGAATAGTTACAAGGTTTTATTCCTTTTAGGCGAGCATCAGCCAGCACACTTACAGCATGATTGGCAATCATCGTATGGACTTCTTTTCCCCATAGCCCCCAGCGTGGTAAGTATGGATGTGCCTCATTGGGATTATTTTTATCAACAGGTTTATGATAATAGGCCTCCAATAAAGAAGCACCCATTTCAGAAACCTTCTCAGGAGTCAGTATTGTATACAATGGATGTGCTGCACGATATGTGTCCCAAAGTGAAAAGGTTGAATGAAATTTTCCACTTCTTGCTGTATAAACAGAGTCATTTTCAGCACGATATTTTCCATCTACATCTGCTAAATTATTAGGCTGTATATACAAGTGATAAATGGAAGTATAAAAAGATATTTTCTTTTCATCATCAACCGTAATATCCACACTTGAAAGTATATCGTTCCATTCTTTTTCAGCAGCCTCTTTTATAGAAGTAAATGTAGTTGTTTCTGGCACTTCCTGCTCTAAATTATTCAAGGCTCCTTCGATACTAGTTGTAGACAATGCGACCTTCACCAATAAATCTTTATTGCCACTCATATCAAACTGCAAAAGATACCGCGGAGCTTTCTCTTCTTTTCCATCTGGAGCATCGAGCATCTTTTTTGAAATAATAGGACGACTAAATTTTATAACATAAAACAATTTACGATCAGTCCACTGTTCCGCTTTTCTATAGCCTACTAAAGTATGCTCATCAATAAATTCTTGAGAAGCTTCCAACACATTGTCACAAATAGTTCTTATATCCCATTTCACCCCGTATTGCAAATCTATCAAAAGATTTGCAGATTCTGGCTCCTCAAACAAATACTCATGAATTCCCACATGGGGAGTAGCAGTTAGGGAAACATCAACTCCATGATCTTTCAAATATACATGATAAAAACCTGGTGAGGCCTGTTCTGAAGATTTATCATATTTTGATTTAAAATCTGATCGCTTAGTACCTATAGAATCCTTCATACAAAAAGGCATTAATAAAATATCTGCCAAAGAAGGACATCCCGTACCATTTAAATGAGTATGAGTAAATCCTATTAAATATGGATCATTATATTGATATCCAGCAACACGAGCGTTTTCATATCGAAAATAATAATCAGTATATGATTCAGGACTTAGCTGTACCATTCCCATTGGAACTGTTGCTCCCGGGAAACAATGTCCCTCACCTTGAGTTCCAATAAAAGGGTTTACATACTGAGTATAATCTTTCTCTTCTACCAAGTTTGAAGTACAAGCACACAATAAAAAGGCAATAACTGAAATTAATATTTTCTTCATCTTTTTTTTATCTTATAAGATCTATTGGATAAATAACTGTATTTACTTTTTGAAGATTAGCTAAACGAATCCATGTAGTAAACTTTCTTTCACCCTCTTTTAACTCTATAATTCTAGCGCCAGCTCCTTCTGGTATATCACAATAAGTGCTACTACCACCTGTAAAACGCCCATAAGCCAATGCTATACCATTCCACACAGTAATAAAATCATTTACATGATCATGCCCGGCAAATACCCCCATCATATCACCACACTGTATCATGGCTGCAAATAGTCCTGTATTCATTTCCGGAGCACATACAGGTTCTCTACGAACACCTATTAATGGAGATTTTTCATTGGCTGCTGCATATTTATATTCTGGCAATGGTATATGTAAAAAAGCCAAAGAAGGCAAACGCAAAGGATTGTAAAACTTACTACTTTTCAGATACCATTCTACCTGTTCTGGCTTAATCCACCCATAAGAATTAAAGTTTTCTATATCAGAGTATGAATGGCTATCAAAAAAATAAAGAAAAGCACCCTCTTTGTCAGATCCGGATTCTATCACTGGCAAAACATAATTACTCATACCAGGCACACCTTCTACTGTAGTTGTCAAATTTCCTGGAATGGTTTTCAGATGCTCTAAAATTTCTTCTTTAGTTTTTCCGTATTCACTGTCATGATTACCAAAGATTGTTGCAAAAGGGATTTTGCGCAATACAATAGGTTCAAAAACTTCATCAATACCCTTCATCACAGGAGTACCATGTATATAGTCACCTGTTATGACTACAAGATCTGGTTTCTCTGTATCAAGTATTCTCTCCATTCCTCTTTTTATCATAGGTGTACTTTCATGCCCGGGAGTCCAATGAATATCAGTAAACTGTACTATCTTGAATTTCCCGTCCTTTCCAAACTTCAAATTATTCTGAGCACACAAAAATATCACATTAATAAAAAAAAATAAAAGAATAAAAATGTTTCTCATACTATGAAGGAATTAAAAAGAGATGCTGAAACTCATATTATACTCCAGCATCTCTTCAAAATCAATTACTTAAATCAATAATTTCTAAACAATATACTTCCAGATACTATATCACCTTTTTTCAGATGACGATATTCTTTCTCTGCAAAAGGAACGATAAAGCCTTCTTTACCTGGATTTACATAATCTGCTACCAAAACTCTTATTTGACCATTTTCTCTCCATGTTCTTACTGACTGATTTCCGTCAGAAACAACTTTCCAACATTTTGAATCATTTTCAGAGGAGGTTAAAGACGCCTCATAAATGTTCTCCTTGGTCGATCTGAATATATTTGATCCGGCCTCAGTCTGATCCTTACCCCAATCCACTACAGGTTGTACAGAAGGACCAGCCAATCCACTTACAGAAATTGATGAATCAAAAGCTTTGGCAGAACCTTCAAGAGCTCCAATATGATCAACAGGATATACATTCCAGTATCCCTCACGCTTCCATTTTAACACATCATAATCACCAGGTAAAGTAAAAACAATACCTATCTGACGAGGTGAAACCGGTTCTTTAGCTACAAATTTATAATCAACCTTTACAGAACCATCTGAAAGGAATGAATATGTATACTTTCCTTTTGCTTCCTTATAATACCCAGATACCTCAATAACCACTGATTCTTTAGATTGCTTAACCTCATAATTTTCAGCTATCCATCGTGTACATGTAGGGTTATATGGATCAAAATTCTGACCTTCACCAGTCATCTGAATACCTCTACCTTCGCTATTCAAAGGAAGCAACATCAATGTCGGATTATAATTTATCTTTCCGTTTTTCTTGTCAAATGTATATTCAAAGACTTTAGAACTTACTGTTATAGAGTTATCTGTTTCTTTAACTGATAGTTTATAAGTCTTTTCTTTTATTCTATTTATCTCTTTCAACTGAATCTTGAAATTATATTCATCAATCGTAATTCCATTCCAGTCAATAACTTCTATTGCCAAAGTTTCATCAGAATATGCTTCTTCAGGCAAAGTAATTGTCAGGTTAGATTCACTTCTTGGGGCAATATTAGCTTCAAGACGACCGTTCGAATTTTCTGTTTTCCACAAAATCTTGACATCTGAAAGATTAGTGAAATTAAAACGGTTTTCAACAAAAAATTTCACTTCACCATCTGCATTTATATTACCTTCCTGGAAAATCTTAACAGGACTGTAAGCCTTTTTCATATTCCAATATTCAGGCTTCGGCCTACGCCATCCATCTATAGGTCCCCATGTTCCATAACCAACAGTTTTTCCATTTGGCAAGAAGAATGTATCGTCTATACCAGCCCAAATAGCTCCACCTAGAACTCCCTGGCTATGATACATATCGGTATACATTTTATCAAGTATTTCTCCCCACATATTTCTCAAACCAGGATCGGAAGAAAGTTCCAAACGATTATATGCATTCAAATGACAATATTCATCAAATACTATAGGACGTTTTTCGTTTCTATACTTATCTGGACCTGAAGGACCTGGATAATGATGATTTCCTATTTCTAAGTCATTCCCATCTGAAGAAGGTTCCCATTGACTGAATACACGTGGACGGGTTGGATCCATTTCTTTAATCAGTCTTGCAGCATTCTGAAAGTATTCCTTATACTTACGAGATTCATTTCCCACAGACCAAATCAAAACAGAAGGATGTGAACGATCACGATTAACCATCTCAATATGCTGATTTTCCAATGCTTTATGTCTATCAGATTCTTCAACATTTGTTTCATCTGCCCAACAGAAAGGAGCCTCAACTTCAACAAACATTCCAAGTTCATCACATGCATCCAACAGATTTTCATGAGGCGGATAATGAGATGTTCTGATATAATTTACATTACCTTCTCTGAAAATTCTAACATCTTTTTCCCATATATCACCTATTACAGATCGACCTCTTAAAGGCATAACTTCATGGCGGTTAACTCCACGCAATTTAACAGGCATATTATTGACATATAGCTGATTTCCTCTTACTTCAATCTGACGGAAACCAACCTTTCTAGTAGTTTCATGCAATACATTTGAATTACCATCAACAAGCTTGCATGTCATCACATAAAGATACGGATGTTCCTGATTCCATTTAATCGGGGATTTTACATTAAAAGCGATATTTTGTTTTACCTTTTTACCACTTTTTAATGACACTGGATACTTTGATTTTCCTATATTTATTTCTTTTCCAGACTTGTCCTTTAATGTAAATTGAAGGAACAGCCCCTCTCTATCTTTATCAGATTCATTTGAAAGTTCCACTTCTGTACACAACTCTGCATCATTATAATATTTGTCGAACTGAGTTGATACATGAAACATAGAAATATTAGAAGTTTCCAATGGGAACAAGAACAAATCTCGTGTTATTCCTCCCAAATCGTGAACAGCATATTTTGAAGCATTAGCCAGTGAATCAGCTAGTCCGTAAGATTTGACTCCAATAACAATTTTGTTATCCTTACCATATTCAACAAAATCAGTAACATCATACTCAAACGAAGTAAAACCTCCAAAATGACTTCCTACAGAATCACCATTAATAAATATACGGCTTTCACTATATACACCATTACAACGCAGTTTGATACGTTTTCCATTCCAAGATGCAGGGACAGTAAATGAACGTTTATATGCAGCTTCAGTACCCCTCTCTACAGTAAAGCCCTGCATACACCATTCTCCTGGAACTTCTATAGATTTCCATTTACCTACATAATCCTGCTTCCAGAAATTATCAGATGGTGAGTCACTAAAACTCCAAGCACCTGTCAAATCAACTTTATTCTTATTAATTTCAACAGGCAAAGGAGAAAGTCTTGGCACATTTATCTCTGCCTGCAAGGTAATACTAAGTAACAAACAAATAATAAATAATATATTTCTCATATTACAAGAATCAGCGTTAGAATATAAGTTTTACAGTATCTACAAAACGGGTTCTACTTTCCGGTTTAATCTGCAAATAAACAGCTCCATCCTTACAAGTAAAATCTACCTCTTCACCAGTTCTAAGCAATATGGCCTTTTTTGGAGTTCCATCAGTCACAACCTTAACTTTTTTATGGAAATTAGGATAAACATGTACATATACATTATTATCTTTTAAAGTGACAGGTTGATTTGATTCTTCCGGGAAATTACCAGGTTTAGTACCAAAAATGGATTCTCCTGAGTGTTTCATCCATGCAGCTAAATCTTCCCAAGCTTCTAATGCTTCAACTGGTATACTACCATCTTTATATGGACCTACATTAGCCAACAAATTACCTCCCCATGCACGCAAGATAACAAGTTTTTCCAATACATCATTTGCAGAGTCCATTCTATCACTATATGAATAACTCCACCAGCGACTAGGCCAACAAGGATCACAAGTTTCAAACCATCCGGTAAAGCGCTTTGAAGGTAATACACCCTCTGTATCACCATAGTCACCACCAGGACCATTTCGTCTGTTAATTACGATTCCGGGCTGCAACTTGCGAACTTCATCATTTGAAATTTCACCTTTTCCTCCATCAAACCAGATAAGGTCAATTTTACCATAATTTGTAAGCAACTCACGCACATGATTGGCAACCAATTCCTGTCTTGCTTTCTCATGTGATTCTGGTTTAACAGGTAATTTGTCGATTTGCTTGTGATATATATCCAGTATTGTTTCTCCCGACTGATCCCAATTGATATATTCTGCATCAAACAACCAATCTACAGGAGAGTAATAAAAGCCCACTTTAATATTATGCTTTCGGCAAGCATCAACATATTCTTTTATGATATCTCTACCTCCCATTTTAGTCTGCACTCCGAAAGTACTGTACTTGCTCGGCCAGAAAGTATATCCATCATGATGCTTTGTAGTATACACTGCATATTTAAAACCTGCTTTAGCAGCCTTTTCCATTATATCATCAAAATCTAGTTTCTCAGGATTCCAACCATCCGCCATAGCCCAATAGTCTACCGGAGCAATTTCACCATCTTCCCATCTTTTATTTGCAAACATTCCCCACGATAAATCTATACCTCCATGATTTGCAGCAAGTCCGAAATGTATAAACAGTCCTAGTCCTGCTTCAGGAAACCATTGTGCATCAGGGTGTGTATTTCTCATTGGAACAATCTCACCATCCTGACTAGGAACCTGACCCAATATAACATGCTGCGCATTTGCAACATCATTCTGTGCATTAAGTGCTCCCAAACTAAACAAAAAGCTTAACGCTACCAATAGTTTTCTCTTCATATTGTCAATTTATTTTATAATTAATCATTTCTTTCGCTATCAAGTGTAAACGAATAAGGATAGTCACTGATATCAATACCTCTCGTTATATTCGGCATTGTATCCATGTTATAAATAATCCTTCCACCGTTTCTCAAATCTTTAAAAGTAAAATAATTCTTTGTATAATTATTACCATTTATTGATACCGACTGTATGTAGGGAGTATTTTTAGCATTATTCTCAGCAACGAGCTCAAGAATTTTTCCCTCAGGTAATTTCACTGTAACTTTAGGGAATAATGGAGATCCTATTACATACTGGTCAGTACCGGGACAAACAGGATAAAATCCCAAAGCAGAAAATACATACCATGCAGAAGTCTGCCCGTTATCTTCATCACCACAATATCCGTCTGGGGATGGAGTATAAAGTTTATCCATCACCTGACGTACCCAATATTGTGTCTTCCATGGTGCTCCACTATAATTATACAGATAAATCATGTGCTGTATAGGCTGATTGCCATGTGCATAATTACCCATATTCATGATTGTCATTTCTCTGATTTCGTGAATTACATGTCCATAATAACTCTCATCAAACACAGGAGGAAGCACAAAAACCGAATCCAGCATAGTTGTAAAAACATCATTACCTCCCATCAAGTTTATCAATCCTTGAGGATCATGAAATACAGACCATGTATAATGCCAACTATTTCCCTCTGTAAATGAGTCACCCCATTTGAAAGGCGAGAACGGAGTTACAAATTTACCGTTTTTACATTTACCCCTCATAAGTTTAGTTTCCTCATCAAACAGATTCTTATAATTAAATGCACGCTTGGCAAACTTATCAATTTCCTTTTTCGGTTTACCTAATTCCTTGGCAAGTTTCCAAATACACCAGTCATTATAAGCATACTCCAAAGTACGGGCAGCATTCTCTTTTATGCCAACATCGCAAGGTACATAGCCTAATTTATTATAATATTCATGGCCTAACCTACCTGTTGACAATATTGTTTCATGCACATTCTCTGTTCCATGAACCAATCCTTCATAAAGTGAATTTATATCTTCTACACGTATGCCTTTCATATATGCATCAACCAGTACAGATGCCGAATTGTTACCAATCATACAATCCCTCTGACCCGGACTTTGCCATTCAGGAAAGAAACCACTCTCTTTATAAGTATTTATCAATCCCTCCTGCACTTCCTTGTTCACTTCTGGATATACCAGATTCAATAAAGGGAAAAGACATCTGAAAGTATCCCAAAAGCCAGTATCGGTATACATATAGCCATCACAAATTTCTCCGGTATGAGGACTATAATGCACTATTTCATTACTTGCATTTATTTCATAAAATTTTCTCGGAAATAACAAAGAACGATACAAGCATGAATAGAATGTTTTCAGTTTAGTTTCAGAATCACTTTCTACATCTATCCTTCCCAAAACAGAATTCCATGCTATACGTCCCTGTTCTACAGTATCATCGAAGCGTTGTCCCAAAACCTCTCTTAAATTAAGCTTTGCCTGCTCAATACTGATAAAAGATGAAGCTACATTTACATGAATCTTCTCACCACGCTTGGTTGAAAAACTAACGATACCACCTACATGCTCCGAAGATACTTCTGTAACTTCGTCATTCAACTTACCATCAGAAAATGTCTTGCCAAGTCTAAAAGGTTTGTCAAAAGTAATCACAAAATAATTCTTAAAATTGCTTGGGGCAAAACCTGCATTCTTAGAAGAGTAGCCTATTATCATTTGCTCATCTTCCAAAATCTTGATATAAGATCCCATATCAAGTGCATCTACAACAATACTACTTTCTTCACTTTCCGGAAAAGTAAACCTGAAAGAAGCAGCACGTTCGGTCGTTGTTAGTTCGGCCAATACATCATGCTCAGACAAATAAACTTGATAATAATGTGGACTGGCAATTTCTGTCTTATGGGAAAACCAGCTACTCCTGTCATCTTCATTAAAAGCCATTTTACCAACTACAGGCATAATTACAAACTGTCCGTAATCGTTTACCCATGGACTAGGCTGATGCGTCTGTTTAAAACCTCGAATTTTATTAGATCCATATACATACTGCCATCCATCTCCCATCTTACCGGTCTGAGGAGTCCAAAAGTTCATTCCCCATGGTCGTGCAATAGCCGGATATGTATTACCCGTAGAAAGTTCGAAAGAGGAAGCCGTACCCATCAAAGGATTTACGTAATCAACGAAATTTTTGGTGGATGCCTTAGCCGAAAATATCGAGAAAATTAAAAATACACTTAAATATAAAAACTTCATACATCTTCATTTTTTAATCAATACAGGCAGGACAACTTTATATCCTGCCTGTAAACTCTTTTACTTCAGTGCCGGAGTATTTGCTCCCAGTCCCCAGTATGGATTTTGATAAATAGGTGAATCAGCATAAGGCTCAGCTTTACTTGCTGATGAAACTATAAAATGCTTGACAGCTATCGGTTCAAGATAATGTGCCATATGCCATGTATAGCCATCATATGCCTTACTAGATTCATAAATTTCGTATGGACGAAGATAGTCTCCCCTCGATGGTGATGACACATTCGATTTATCTCCAGCATCATATACCAAGTTATAATTATGTTCTTTGTATTTTTCAGGATATTCAGTATTCCACAGTTTGAATCCTTCAATATGATATTTTTTGATCATCATTTGTTCCAAAGCTCTCCAGCGCTTTAGATCACTATCACGGAAACCTTCTCCCAAAAATTCATCTCGACGTTCACGGCGGATATTATACAAAGTTTTATCCGTCAGCACCTGACCGGCTGAATAAGCACCCCAATCCAGTTCTGCCTCTTTCTGCATATCTGTATTCTGAATAGTCTTATTAAAATCTTCATCCACTCCGGCTCTTCTTCTTAGAGCCTTCCAATATTCTTCACATTTACTATCCAAATGACCGTTACGCTCATAATATGCTTCCATATAGTTAAGGTAAGCTTCTGGAAGGCGGAAAATATGTACACCATTTACTCCATGCCCACCACTCACATAAGGATGATCCCAATACCAATATTTTCTAGAAACATACCCAGTAGTATAACGTTGGTTTTCTGCACCATTAGTAATATCAGGAACTTCACCTTCTTGTACTATACCATGAGTACCCTGACCTACATTCAGCCAAATATTTACCATACCTGGACGTTTGATAAACAAACTAATACGGTTATCACGGTTTTCCAAAATATTTTCTATTGTATTGTCACCCTTATACAAATCTGATACATACCAAGGAAGACCATCTGTCATCAAATACGACTGAATATAACCACGTGTAACACCATATCCATTACAAGACTGTGTAGCATCCATTGTTCTATTATGTCTTACACCTTGCGCCTCATCATAATCACGCCACAACAATATTTCATTATACCCGGACATATCCATTGCACTGAACATTACAGTATATGGATTATCACCGTTGGTACCATCCATAATTACTCCATTATTAGGTGTCAAGTCGGCTGTAGAATATTTTGAAGCTACTTTGTCAGCCGCATCAATTGCCTGATCAAGAAACCAGTTAATTTCATTATCGATACTTCCGCTTGGATACTGATAATTCTTATTATACTCCTTCTCCTGTCCGGGCCATCCTTTACCATTAGGAACAAATGCAGTACCCTTAAAATACTTCAACCATGTTCCTTCAAATAAAGCAACCCTCGATTTCATAAGATAAGCAACAGAGCGGTATAATCGATTTTTCTTCCCATCCGGTGCAATCTCTTTCATATATCCAGCAGCAATATCCAAATCTTTCAATATAAATCTGGCAACTTCATTGCGAGGCATACGTTTTGATTTTTCAACCAAAGGTTTCATTTCATCTGGCAAGACTTCTGTGATAATAGGGAAATCACCCAAAGCTTTCAATTTATTAAAATATTCACAAGCACGCAAAAAGTGAGCTTCACCTATTAAATGTTTAATATTTTCTTTAGATCCTGACAGTTGTCCAGCCTCAAATTTAGGTTCTACATTACACAAAAAATAATTCAACTGGTAAATATTAGAGAACTCCCAAACCCCACCATTTTCGGCAACCTTATAGTCGCCAGTTGTGTATTTGGTCCAGTAATGAATACCAGCCTCATTATCTGTACCTTTATCAAGACCAACATCCCCCCAGTTATTAGGAATCAATCCGTATCTACTCATGATATATGCTTCCAGCTGTGATTCTTCATTCAAGTAGTTTTCAGGAGTAACTGACGACAATGGGGTTACATCTAACAAATCATTACAACTAGCCATTCCAATACCAAGAAACAGAACAGCCATATTTAAATATTTATTTGTCTTCATAATTAATTGTTTAACTAATGATTAAAAAGTTATAGAAGCACCAACAGAATAAGTTGCAGCTAAAGGATAGTGTATTGCACCACCATATGACATGAATGTTTCAGGATCATAAAATCCAGGAAGTTTGGTTCCTGTCCACAAATTCTCACCTGTCACAAACACACGTACATTGCTTAAATGTAATTTAGTAATCCAATTAGCAGGAAGAGTATAACCTAAATTCACATTTTTCAAACGGATATATGCACCATTTAATAGGTAACGTGTCTGAGCATGTTTGTTCTTATCTGTATCAAATAAAGGACGCGGATAATATGAATCCAAATTTTCACCCAAATAATGATCTGGATCATTTCTGAAATAATCCATATGTTCTTTATAAGAAGTAGATCCCCATAAACTTTCAGCTCCCCAAAAATCCCTGTGCTTAGTAAAATAATCCCTCTTCATTGTTCCCTGGAACATCATAGAAAAATCAAATCCTTTATATTCGGCTCCCATACTGATACCAAAATTATAACGTGGAGTTTCATTACCTATAACCTTCATATCACCATGGTCTTCCATTGTCGAGTTACCCCAATCAATTTTTCCGTCACCGTTCAAATCACGATACATGATATCACCTGCCCCCCATGTTGTCTTACCCTGTGAGTCCATTGCTCCTTGTCCTCCATTGGGAAGGCTTGCCAAATGACGATCCATTTCTTCTTGAGTTTTGGCTATACCAACAGTTTCAAAGCCCCAAATTTCACCCATTTCCTTACCTGAATATAAACTGGTTACATTACCAGAACTATTTGGATAGTTTGTAACTATAGTTTTAGAATCACTTAAATTTGCATTAACATAATAACTCAAACCATTAGGCAACTGATCTCTCCAAGAAACAGAAAGTTCCCAACCTTTTGTTTCTAAATCAGTATTATTTGTTTTCGGTACAGCAACTCCCAATACATCCGGTAATTCTGGAGCAGGACCAACCATATTGTTAGTTTCCCTGTTAAATATATCTAGCGACATATTCAAACGGTTATTTAGCATAGCCAAATCAAAACCAAAATTCAATGTATTAACTGTCTCCCAAGTCATACTCCGACTTATCAATGCTGGAGCAGAAGCCGAATTAGGGCGTTTGCCATTGACCAGCCAATCGCCATTAGCGTTACCTATAGGCATAACAGCGTATGTAGGATACCAATTATCAGTGTTCTGGTTACCAAGTTGGCCATAAGAAGCACGCAACTTCAATGTATGAATTTTATCTGCCAAAGGTTCAAAGAATTTTTCTCGTGCTACATTCCATCCTAATGAGAATGACGGGAACATTTTCCATCTTTTATCTGCTCTAAAACGAGATGTTCCATCATAACGCAAGTTTACCTCCAGCAAATATTTTTCATCATAGTTATAGTTTATACGACCAAAATATCCGGCAGTAACCCATTTATGATATGCTCCACCTACAACAGGAGGAATTGCCTTACCATCAAAACTCATTCCGGAAGTTGTATCAATAGATATCAGATTTGGAACAATAATACCTTGACGTAAAGCATTAAATTTATCTGATTTATACATTTCAAGCTGAGTACCTAGCATAAATTTAAAATCATGCTTGTTCAGTGTATGAGAATATTCAGAATATGCATTCATATTCAAATATGAATATCCGTTATACCCTTCTTTTACGTAATCACTATCAAATCCTCCCATTGTATACAACTGACGGTTACCCTGCGGATCGTACGTATAGATCTTCTGCTTATCGTAAGTTTCCCTCTGAGAAAAATGCTTATAGTTAATATCACCTATAAACTTCCAGTTCTTGATAGGCTCAAATGTAAGATTCAATTGCTGAATCAGCTCATGTCCTTTCTGTTTGAAACGGCCACCGTCTCTAAATGGAAGAGCATGAGTAGCATATGCATACAAGTTTCCATTAGGGTCATAAGCTATTAACGTAGGCCATGTCTGACTTGCATATCCCCAACTTGCAAAGAATGTCTCCATATGACTAGGTGCATCATAATCAGTAAGTCCATAGCGGGTAGAATATGTCATTGACAGCTTATCAGAGAAATCAATCGTTGCCTTTAAGTTCGATGTAAAACGTTGATTCTTTTCAGGATTAAGTTTAACAATACCATCCTGTCCCATATAGTTTACAGAAGCATAAATCTTAACTTTTTCAGAACCTCCTGTAATACTAAGATTATGTTCTTGTGCAAAAGTTGTGTTGTCAAATAGCACATCAATCCAATCCGTATTAGCAAAGCCGTCATTATACAAGTCTTTCCAGTTGCCTGTATTAGGATCGATTTCAATACCATCATGACGTTTTCCATCCATGTAGTCCTTGATTTTCTGCATCTGTTCCGGCTCAAAAAATGGTGTCTGACCTGAATTTGATGCAGCATCATTATAAAATGTCGCAAAAGTATATGAATCTACCGATTTAGGCATTCTGCTTACTCTATTCCATCGGAAAGAGTTGTTGTAATTAACCTGAATTTTACCTGATTTTCCTTTCTTAGTTGTAATTAATATAACACCAAAAGGAGCTCTAGAACCATAAATAGAAGATGCTGCTGCGTCTTTCAAAACTGATACAGATTCAATATCTTGAGGATTCAATCGATTCAAATCTCCCTCCATACCATCAATCAAAACCAAAGGTGCTGCACTGGAACCTTCACCAATGGTACCGATACCACGCACATTAATAGATGGAGACTCGTTCAGATAGCCTGAAGTCTGCTGAATATTCAAGCCCGGCATTGCTCCTTGCAAAGCCTGAGACACATTTGCCACTGCTCTACCTTCAAAAGCTTTTGAATCTACATTTGAAACAGCTCCTGTAAGATTGACCTTTTTCTGAGTACCAAAACCTACTACAAGCACTTCCTCCAAAGTTTGAGTATCTTCTTTCAAAATAACATTCAAAAAAGTTTTACCAGCCACCGAAACCGTATAATCAGAAAAACCGATATACGAAATTTTTAACACAGCATTTTCAGGAACACTTAATTCAAAATTACCATCTAGATCTGTAATTGTACCGATAGTACTCCCTTCCACCATAACATTTGCCCCTATCACAGTTTCCCCGGAAGAATCTTTCACAACTCCAGAAATTTTTTTTGTCTGCTGTTGTTCCAAATAATTTACTGTACTTACATTCTCTACAGTAGCATTGACCTCAATAGTCGGCACCAACAAGGCCAATAGCATAGCTGAAACCGTAGCTTTTCCAGCATTCATTCGATTTTGTTTTTTCATCATATTCTATTTGGTTAAAAATAATATTACTCTACTCCGACAGTCTTCATCAGATGGAAAAAATTTTCTAAAGGAGTATCAAACTGCACATGATGAGTAGGTGCACAAATCCAACCTCCCCCTTTTCCTATAGAATTCTTCAGCCATTTATACTCTTTCTCTATCTGTTCTGGAGTTCCCATTGGCAAAGTAGATTGTACAGCTACCCCACCAAAGAAACAAAGTTTATCCCCATATTTTTCCTGAAGAATTTCCGGATCCATACATTCTGTTTGAATAGGATTCAATACATCCAAACCTATTTCTATCAAATCCGGAATAATATCATAATTACACCCATCTGTGTGATAAGCTACTTTTATATCCGGTTTGATAGATTTTACCGTATGAATAATATCAGCCATTCTATCCTTAAAAAATTCTCTCCATAGATCCGGATCAATCATCATGGCATCCTGAGCTCCCATATCATCTCCCAACCAAATCATATCCACACCTATTTCAGCCATTTTCTTGGCTACCTCTTTATGATATCCCCCCGTTTCATCCAACAAATGATTTACCAAATCAGGATTAATGTAGAAATCAGTCATTAAGGTATCTAATCCACGTAAAGCCCATGCTGATTCAAAAATAGTACAATGAATACGTCCTATTATATAATATTCATCTCCATACTCTTTTACTAAACGTTTAATAGTATGATACAACTCTGGTCTATGTGGATCCGGCGCTTTATAATTCATTGCCTTTACATCATCATCCCGCAACGGGTTACGGGCAATATTTGTATAATGTCCTGTTCCAAACGGAGTTTCATATGGATCAATTTTCCACTCTACCCCCCATTCATCAGTATACGGTTCATCTTTCAAATAATAACTAGTAGACCATCCAACACTAGCCTGTAAAATATCCTGACCTGTTAACTTTTCCAGTTCATACCCATACCATTCCCTATGATGTGGTTCTGTTTTTTGCTTAGGCAACTGAAAATGTGTTCTTAAACGATCTGCAAACTCTGGAGTAAAAGTCGCTTGAAACGGAGGCCTATCTACCTCTTCGTGGTTAAGGGCCCTAATAACCCTATCTCTATGCTTCATAATATTATGTTTTAATTTTTTCACAAAGGTAGATATTGATTATATGACAATTTTAAAATATATTTGCAGTATATTATTGTATTTTTGCAAGCAAAAGAAACCGACACCTCTTTTATCTATCCTTAAATTCATTACATTATGAAAGAAGTTGCAATTGAAAATATAAAAAAAGAAATAGGAAGCAGTTTTTCTGTCATTGCATATAGTAACCCTTATTTTGCAGCTCCTTTACATATTCATCCTGAATACGAATTAATTTTAATAGAAGAAGGGACAGGACTTAGTTTTGTTGGAGATGCTGTACATAAGATGTCACCGGGTGACTTTATGCTGATTGGCTCTAATCTACCTCATCTTTGGTTAAGTGCAGATGAGTATTATGCACCCAATACCTCTTTAATATCACGTTCCGTATACACTCAATTCAATGAATCTATATTCCCTGCAGACCTACATAACATTCCAGAACTTTCAAATATTTATTCTATACTTATAGAATCTAAACGTGGAATAATTTTTAGTGGTAATAATCTCAACTTACTAAAAAACAGATTCAGAACACTAATCCAAAGCAATGGTTTTAAAAAAATACAAGGTCTATATTCATTGCTACAAGACCTTGCAACCTCATGTGAATATCAATACCTCACCACAAATCAGTTTGAGAATTCCAATGAAATATCCGACAACCCTATTGTAGAAAAAGTCAATCGCTTTATCAATACTAATTACCAAAATAATATATCGTTAGAAGATATTGCAAATTATGTAGGAATGAATGCCAGTGCATTATGCCGATATTATAAAAAGAATACCGGCAGAAAAATATTCGAATATCTTTCAGAACTTAGAATTTCTTACGCAGCCAAACTACTTACCAACAAAAACATTACAATCAGTCAAGTTGCATATGATTGTGGGTATAACAGTTTGTCTCATTTCAACCATCAATTTAAAAGTTTAACAGGACACTCACCTAGTGAATACACAAAAAAAATAAAAACCAGAACTTAATATGGAAAAAATATCTGCTCACAAAATACATCTTGAAACTCTTTCTTCGTTTCCAATGAACAAAACTCTTTATTCCTCAAAATAGATACAATCTTCTCCCGATTGGAATCGAATAGAAATTGTCTGCACCCAGAAAGTGAAGCATTACTCAATCGAACTATTTTTGAATTTTCAAACTTAGTAAACAAACCCAGTTCCTTGATTTTATCTACATTTAGATAATTTCCCAATCCACCGGTAAAAAACACTTGTGAAATTTGTGAAACAGATATATTATATTCCTTCAATAATAGCTCCACGCCTGCTGCCAGTGCAGCCTTAGCCAACTGAAACTCACGAATATCTTCAATAGTTAAAGTTACCTCTTTGGTCAAAGAAATTTCTCTTCGAGTCAAATCGGTCATAGCTCCTGTCACATCAATATCTCCATGACGCAACAACCAGTGAATCACTTCTATCAACCCACTTCCACAGAGCCCTTTTGCCTGCTTATCTCCGATTATCTCATATTTACACGTATGCTCCCCTATTTCTTCTACTGCATAAATTGCTCCCTCTATCGCACGCATTCCACACGAAATATTGATGCCTTCAAAAGCAGGTCCGGCAGCTGTAGAAGTATATAAAACATGATGTTTATTACCTAATGCCATTTCCCCATTCGTACCCAAATCTATCAGCAGCTTGTACTCTTCTTCTTGAACCATTCCACAAGACTGTATTCCACACAAAATATCACTCCCTACAAAATGGCTGAGATTAGGTAGAAATTCAACTGGACAAGGTTTTATAAAATCCCATTCCAATGCAGTCGACAACAGCACATACCCTTCATTACTATCAGAATGATAAGGAGCTGTAGCCAGTGAAGCCACATCATATCCGGCAAATAAATGATGCATCACTGTATTACCCGCCAAGACAACTTTCTGAAAAGAAGAAATAGAATTTCTTATAGTCAGCGTATAAAGCATTTTGCCGATACAACCTCTCAATATATGACAAAGTTGCAATAAGTTTTCCTTTTTCTGCATTGCATATTCAATACGAGAAATAATATCTGCACCATAGGATATTTGTGGATTCACCTCTGAACAAGTATCCACAACTTGTCCATTCCCTAAATCTACCACTTGTGCAACGATGGTAGTAGACCCTACATCAACCGCCACACCATACCCACTTTCAGGTACAAAGTCAGACACCCTGGCCTCATCTGTCTGTATCTGCATACCGACTTGTGGTATTTCTAACACTAAATTATCTTCCACCTTACTCAAACAAGCCAACCTCCACTCTTCCGACAATCCTTTTTTATTTAGCCAAGAAACTTGCTTTTCATCCATAGATACATTCCCCGATAATAATCTTACCTTACAGTTCCCGCAAAGTCCTTTTCCGCCACAAGGAAAATCTATATCACAATTGCGCAAAACCTCCTGTAAAGAAGTTCCTGCATCCACAATATAAGTCAGCCCTAAAGGTTCTATTCTTACTTGATATTTTACCATACTATCAGCTACAATTCTTTTACCACTTTAAAGAACGATAAACACAATGTTGTAAAGCACAATCAGCACAACCACTTTTCTTATACTTTACCTTATTACCTATTCCAATCACTCCACTCAGTGATTTAACTGGATGCATCAACATAGAAGAAGACAATGTAACCTGCAACTTATCAACAGGCAATAAGTCTAAAAGAAAGGCCTGCTCAGAGATACTCCATCCACAGTAACCAGGCCCCCAATTGGATGTTATCTTCAGGTTTTCTTTCCGATATAACACAGCCAAATCCTGTTTCATCTTTTCTACTACACAATCCAATGCCCAATTAGCCAATTTATCACACCAATAAGCCTTTAAAAAATCATATTCCTTATTATATTGAGTTATCAAATCCGTAATTTTGTCCCCTACTGTTACTACAAAAAATACCAGCTGAGTACTTTCTTCCAAAGCCTTACATACTTTACCCCCACAATGAAAGACTTTGTTCTGAACCATAAATCCGGTTTTATCCAAACTGTCTACCCGATAAGACTTCCATATAACTTGAGGTACAAGCACTTTATTTACCAAGCTTACAACCTCCTCCAGTTCCGATTCAAAATCAGTACTCAACTCCAAAAGCTTTTCAGCTTCCTCTAATGATATTTTAATTGCATATTCCATAAACTAGATTAACGCTACATTCAAAGTGCAAATATAATCTGATTTATTCTTATATTTATTCAGTCTATTTGCTGTTATTTAACTAATTATAAATACCTGTAAATTTGATTATCAGAAGATTAATACATCATTACAACACTGAATTACAAACAGTAATCGATATGTCCACGAAAGCAAAGTTATAGAATTATTTTGTATGGCAGACAATTTCCACACGTTTTTTGATACAATAATGACAGAATATACGCCTGAAAACACAACGAAACATGACTCTACAACGATGTTCTCGATCCATTATGAACCAAATACTTATTATATATCCGACAGGGATTATGACTCTTTTAAGGAACTATATCGGATTCACCTGACAGGTTCCTTTTTCGTTGTCAGAGCTAAGACGAACTTGAAATGCACAACGGTTAAATGGAAGCGCAGGATGCCTAAACATGTACCGACCGATGCTGAAGTAAAACTGACGGGGTATCTCTCAGAAAAGAAATATCCCGAGTCATTCCGACTCATTCGTTACTACTATGAAGAGGATGACCGTGAATTTACTTTCCTAACAAATGCAACACATGTCTCTGCATTGGATATTGCCAATCTCTATAAGGTTGGTCGAGTTCTTTTTTTAAATGGCTAAAACAACACCTTAAAATAAAGAGGTTCTGGAGTACAACAGAAAACGCTGTCCGTATTCAAATCAGTGTGGCGATCATCATTACTTACTGTCTCGTAGCTATAGTTCAACACGATATACAATTGAAACGCTCAACTTACGAAGTTTTACAGATTCTAAGCATCTCTCTAACGGACAAAACTCACTTACGTAACCTGTTCGATAAGACCAACCTCAATGATGTCAATGAACTCGATTGTCTCCTTTTTGAAGGACTATTTGATTAAATTTTTAACTTGTCCATTTTTATTGGACACTAATGACATCTTTTAAATATTGATCTAAATTAGAACATATTTCTAATATTTCGCTTACTTCATAATCTGCTAAATTAGCAGAGATTAAATCTTGGAAAATCTTCTTAGAATCCATTTATTAATAAAATAAAAAAGATATGGTTGACATTTGGTTGACGATTTTTCAACACCAAGCACAGTAAAATATTGATTTTTCAGATTATTACAGAAGATAATAAGTACGCCCGTGGGGAGTCGAACCCCAATCGATGGAACCGGAATCCATTATTCTATCCATTGAACTACGGGCGCATTATTTTAATGCGACGGCAAATGTACAATTTATTAATGTTTTCTCCTAATATTGACTCAAGAAATTCTTCCTTATCCTTCTCCTTCATCTCCTGAAATATAATCAAAAGTATACCTTCAAAAAGCAAAACACAAACATTATGATATAATAATTTAAAAATAAATTGCATTTTAACAAAATAAACTTACCTTTGCAAACACAATAACTATTAAGAACAAATAATCATGAGCTATTTGATAAAACCAGCCAACTATAAGCCTCTACTCGACATGAAACAAACCGAGTTAGGTATTAAACAGATAAAAGAATTTTTCCAGCAGAACCTTTCTTCCGAATTACGCCTGCGAAGAGTAACAGCACCACTTTTTGTATTGAAAGGAATGGGAATCAACGATGACTTAAGCGGAACAGAACGTCCTGTAACATTTCCAGTCAAAGAACTGGGCGACCAACAGGCGGAAGTGGTACACTCATTAGCCAAATGGAAACGACTGACACTGGCCGATTATCACATCGAGCCGGGATACGGTATCTATACAGATATGAATGCCATCCGTGCCGACGAAGAATTGGGAAATCTTCATTCTCTTTACGTGGACCAATGGGACTGGGAACAGGTTATCACTCCCGAGCAACGTAACATTGATTTTTTGAAAGATATCGTCAGACGTATCTATGCAGCCATGCGACGTACCGAATACATGGTTTGTGAAGCATATCCTCAGATCACTCCTTTCATGGCTCCCGAAGTACACTTCATACACGCAGAAGAACTGTTACAGATGTATCCGGACAAGTCTGCCAAAGAGAGAGAAGACCTGATTACCAAACAATACGGCTCGGTATTTATCATCGGCATAGGTGGAAGCCTGAGCAATGGCAAACCGCATGACCTGCGTGCCCCCGACTACGACGACTGGTCTACTGTTGATACAAAAACAGGACTTCCGGGACTGAACGGTGACTTGCTGATATGGAATGAGGTACTGGGACGCGCCATCGAACTGTCTTCCATGGGTATCCGTGTGGATCAAATGGCTTTGACCAAACAACTCCAGATTGCCCATAAAGAAGAACGTGCCCAGCTTTATTTCCACAAGCGTTTACTGGAAGGCTCTCTTCCTCTTAGTATCGGAGGCGGTATCGGACAGTCACGCTTATGTATGCTATATCTTAAAAAGGCCCATATCGGTGAAATACAAGCCAGCATTTGGCCGGAAGAGATGCGGGAAGAATGCCAACGCTTGGGCATGAATCTTATTTAGTTGATAAATTCTTCCAAAATCACTACCTTTACCCGGACAAATAGAAAAACAACTATGAATGTACAAATAGAAGCTACATGGAAAGAGGTCTTGGCGCCAGAATTTGAGAAAGATTATTTCATTAAACTGACCGATTTTGTTCGCCATGAATACCAGACAACCGTAGTCTATCCTCCGGGAAAACTTATATTCAATGCATTTAATCTTTGCCCATATCCCAAGGTAAAGGTAGTGATAATAGGACAGGATCCTTACCACGGACCGGGACAGGCACACGGACTTTGCTTTTCGGTAAACGATGGCATAGCATTTCCTCCTTCTCTCCAGAACATCTTTAAAGAAATACAAGACGATTTGAGAACTCCGATACCGACAAGTGGAAATCTGACCCGCTGGGCAGAACAAGGGGTATTACTTCTGAATGCAACACTTACCGTACGCGCCCGTCAGGCCGGCTCTCACCAGCGCAAGGGATGGGAAGAGTTTACAGATGCTGCAATCCGGGCTTTGGCCGAAAACAGAGAACATCTGGTATTCATCTTATGGGGATCTTACGCACAAAAGAAAGGAGCTTTTATCGACCGTAACAAGCATTTGGTGCTGACTTCTGTTCACCCCTCTCCTCTGTCTGCTTACAATGGGTTCTTCGGGAACAAACATTTCAGCCGTACCAACGAATATCTTGTTCAGCACGGAGAACAGCCTATCCAATGGTGATTTCCACATCATATAAAAAGGATTCCGCCTTACATACTGTATCAACAGGGTGTAAGGCGGAATCCTTTTTATATCATTACCGAGAAATACTTAATACCAGGTAACGGCTTCACTTGAGTTACTACGCTGATCCCATTTCAATGCATCGGTCAGCATATTCGAATTGGCACGTATAGAGAAATTGTATGATGTATACGGACCAAATATCAAGCCACAACTCATGGTAAAACAGTGCAAGTCGCGGGTTATATTCATCGTTGTATACGAAAGTTCCTTCTGCGTAAAATCATAACCAGTAGCATAGGTCATATTCCAACGGCTTCCCAGCTTTAAGTTACCCGATACATTCAAAGAATGAGTGAGCGAATAAGGGTAACGCATCGTCTTAATATTAATCTGCTTGCTACGGTCTTCACGAATGCTATAACTGTAACTTAAACTTACGCTCCATGGAAGTTTGAAGGCCAGATAACCGTCAGGGTCAAGAGTAGCCTGTTCGGTCTTTCTCATGTTAGAGCCATTATTGGTCTTTTCTTCGGTATCCTCTTCTTCATCTTCATCCTCCTCGTCACCATTCTTTTTCTTATCCTTCTCTTCCTCTCCCTTTCCGAACAGTTTCTTAAATGTATCATTGTTCAATGTATACGAGAATGAACCACTATACCCTTGGAAACGTCCGAAACGACCATACGACCATTCTGTACGATCACTCACTACTACATTTCCGTTTTCATCGAACTTATAGGCATAAGTGGCGAAGCTTGCATTCATATTAAAGGTATAATTCTTGGTCAGCTTCAAACGGACATTCATGCTTAAATCGCTCCAACGTTTCCGGGCAATATCATAAGACAAACTACCGCTCAACTGGTCAATCAAACTGATTTTCTTATAGCCGGTAGTATCTTTATCCGATTTCATCTTCATTTCGATGTTGTTATCCAACGAGAAACTGATGTTTTGCGATACACCTTTCATGGTAGGATAACTGTAAGCAGCTCCTTCGTACGGAGAATACTCCTGCATACGCACCTCACCGTTTTCATCGGTATAGGTATAACTGTCGTAATAACCAAACTTCGCCTTACTGAAGTCGGGGGTATAAGCATAGCTTACAGAAGGAGTGATGACATGACGGATCTGTATTTCCTTTTTCTTCATGAACAAAGGCTTATACATACCATACAGTTTCGTATTCATCGACATAGACAGATTATAATCGTATACACGATTAAATCCGTTGATGGTATCTTTCACTACCTGACGTGTATCCTGGTCGTAGCTCTGCTTTACCTTTCTCAAGTACCAGCGTTCGGTATAGTTGAACGAAGGAGTAATGTTTATGTACTTAAAAAGGTTGAAAGTAGCCTGTATGGGGATATAATGCTTCATACCGTTATCCCACTTAGACAAAGGAGTCTTGAACAGCAAGTTGTCTTTCGTATTTACCTTGTTGGTCATCGATCCTGTATACTGCAATGAGATTTTCTCATACCAGCGGTCACCCATCGAATTCTTTCTCTTAAACGGATAGATACGGTTCAAGGAGATATTCAAATCCGGAAGGGTCATTGTCAACGATGAATCCCGGGTATTCTGGGTAATATTGAAGGTACTCGAAATATTCAGACCAATCTCAGGAAAAGTTCTTGAGTAACTTACACTGGAGGCCTTGGTATTATTCGAATAACTGTTGGCATTATAAATTGAATTCAAGCTGGAACGGTCGTAACTACTGGTCGAAAAATTGACACTGGCAGAGAATGTACTGTTCGGGTTGGCCTTGGCATCCTGACGATGACTCCACTGAATACGGAAGTCTTTCGACACACTGTAATCCGGCATATTCTTCTCTCCCAACTTGGTAACCAAATAACTGGCATTGAAATAACCACTGTATTTATAGCGTTTATTATAGGTCGATGCAGCCGAAAGTCCCCAAGAGCCTTTCGTAAAGATTTCTCCCAAAACCTTCAAATCCATCTGATCGCTGATAGCAAAATAGTATCCTCCATCGCGCAAATAAAAACCACGATTCATTTCATCACCGTAAGTTGGCATAATGAACCCCGAAGAATAGCTACTACTGAAAGGGAAGAATCCAAATGGAATGGCCAACGGAAGAGGCACATCCTCTACTACCAACTGAGCCGGACCAAAAACCACATCCTTTTTAGGACGGACTTTTGCCATAGACAGTTTCAAATAAAAATGTGGATGATCCGGATTGTCGCAAGTGGTATATTTACCATGACGCATGTAAATATCGTCATTGGGACCTTTCTTGGCATCTTCACTGGTCACATAACCTTCGCCTTGTTGCGTCACAATGCTGTTGATAAACCCTTTCTTCGTCTTGAAGTTATAACGCATGGTCTTAGACTCATACGGTGTTTCCCCATCCTTGAAAACAGGTGTTCCCTGTTCTACTCCTGTAGTATCGGCTACTCCTCGTGCATATACCGTACTGCTGTCCATGTTCATTGTAATCAGGGCAGAAGTCAGTTCTATATTCTGATAGTTTACCTTTCCATTTCCAAACAGGTGCGCAAATCCTCCTTTGGTAAAAACAATAGAATCGGATGCCTCGTAAATAACCGGAGCATCAATCGGCTGTTTCTTGGGCGTAGTATCCTTTGCCAGTGTATCCACTGCCAATGTATCCATTTGCAACGAATCAAAAAGCAAAGAGTCTTTTTGCAAAGATTTATCCACACGTATCCCTACCGCCTGTGAATCAAGAGATGTTTCTGTTTTTTCCTTTCGATGTTTTCTGCCCTTTACACGCTGAGCCTCAGCATAAAAAGCAAACAGAAAACCTGCCAGAAATAATGATATTAATAGATATGTTGTTTTTTTAAACGACGTCATTCATTCATTTTTTACGCAATGCGGTACAAAAGTAAACATTATCCTCTAAATAAATGCGAAACACGCTGTTTTTAATGTATTTTAGTTACAAAAACAGCTTACACCACTCATCAAAACGTTTTCCGCCTTCTTCTCCAAAACGAGCCACACTCTTCCGTGCCTTTTCTATTGATTTTTCCTTATCCAATTTAGTTTTTGAAAAGAACTTATCTGCAAAGCATATAATTTGTTCTTCCAGGCTTACCGGCAACATCTCGCGATGTGGAATAGGTAACTCCTGTTCTATGATATTCTGCAAAGAGATTCCTGCTCCGGTATGACGTTCGCACACTAAAGCATGACGGGGAAACCCTTCGGCTGCCACCAGTTCTGCTCCCAAATATCCATGACAAATATAAGGATGCGTTCCGTAACAACCGATACCCGAAGCATCTGTAAGAAAGATACCGATATCGTGCAGCATGGCAGCTTCTTCAATAAAAGACAAGTCTAACTGCAATTCCGGATGATTACGAGCCATAGCCAGTGCCTTGTCTGCCACCGAACGGCTATGTACCAACAAAATATGTTTCAACTCATTATCAACCGGGTAGTATTTATCAATCAAAGCCAAAGGATTCATTTTTTCTTGGTTCAGTTTTTATTATCTTTGTACAAAACTACTAAAAATAATCGGTTTACCATGAAATATAAGCTGCTATTCATTAACCTGTTCTTCTTTCTTTGTCTTTCATGTATTCCGGCATGGGCCCAAGTACGTTGCGGAGCCGACCGTACAGAGCTGACATTGCCTCTGCTGAGGGATAAACAAATTGCCTTGATTGTCAATCAGACTTCTATTACGACAAACGGTATCCATTTACTGGACACATTACTCCAATCGGGTATACATGTCACTAAAATATTTGCACCTGAACATGGATTCAGAGGAACAGCTGACGCGGGAGAAGTTATCAAGAACGGCACTGATCTGAAAACTGGCTTGCCTATTGTATCATTGTATGGAAAAAACAAGAAGCCACAACCCGAACAACTGAAAGGTATTGATGCCGTGGTATTCGACATTCAAGATGTTGGCGCCCGATTCTACACTTATATCAGTACATTATATTATGTGATGCAGGCTTGTGCAGAAAATGATAAAGAACTTGTAGTTCTCGACCGCCCCAATCCATGTGATTATGTAGATGGACCTGTACTGAAACCTGCTTATAAAAGTTTTGTAGGAATGCTTCCCATTCCGGTCTTGCATGGCTGCACAATGGGAGAAATGGCACAAATGATAAATGGAGAAAAATGGCTGGGCAACGAACTACACTGCAATCTGACTATCGTACCGGTAGAAGGATGGCAGCATGGAGAAGCCTATTCACTACCCGTGAAACCTTCTCCCAATCTTCCCAACGATCAGGCTATTGCTCTCTACCCATCGCTCTGCCCGTTCGAAGGAACCTCTGTCAGTGTAGGAAGAGGAACTCTTCATCCTTTTCAGGTATTGGGTACCCCCCTTCTTTCTCTCTCAGACTCCTGCTTTCGCTTCATACCACGTGCATTGGAGGGGTTCGATAAGAATCCGCTACACAAAGACCAATATTGCTATGGCGACAACTTGCAACACGTCGCTCCTCCCAAAGGATTATCGCTTCAATATGTAATAAACTGGTATCAGAAATACAAACAACAACACAAAGAGAACGAATTCTTCACCCGCCCCCGATGGTTCGACTTACTGATGGGAACCGATCTGGTACGTAAAGGGATTATACAAGGAAAAACAGAAGACGAAATTCGAATTGCCTGGCAACAAGAATTAAAAGAATACTGCAGGAAACGGGCCTTGTATCTGCTATATACAGAACTATAAAACAACAAAGAAGCCGATACTATTCATACGAATAACATCGGCTTCCATATTTTACACTATCCTTACAGCAGACAGTGCAAGTTATGAAATAGAAAATGTTTATCTTTTTTTCATCTTCTGCATCATGCCCGCCATTTTGCTGCCAGTTACCATCTTCATCATCTTACGGGTAGAATCAAACTGCTTGAGCAAACGGTTTACTTCCTGAATGCTGGTACCACTACCTTTGGCAATACGAGTACGACGGCTTCCGTTCAGAATTTCCGGATGAGTACGTTCTTCCGGAGTCATTGAGTAGATAATAGCTTCGATGCTCTTGAATGCATTGTCATCAATATCAATATCTTTAATAGCTTTTCCTACACCCGGAATCATGGATGCCAGTTCTTTCAGGTTACCCATCTTCTTGATCTGGTGAATCTGAGTAAGGAAGTCATTGAAGTCGAACTGATTCTTCTGGATCTTCTTCTGCAGGCGTTTTGCTTCTTCCTCATCGTATTGTTCCTGTGCACGTTCTACCAGTGAAACAATATCACCCATACCCAGGATACGGTCTGCCATACGTGCAGGGTGGAACTGGTCAACAGCATCCAGTTTTTCGCCTGTACCCACAAACTTGATAGGCTTGTTTACAACTGTGCGGATAGACAAAGCAGCACCACCACGAGTATCACCATCAAGCTTAGTCAATACCACACCGTTGAAATCAAGACGTTCGTTGAATTCACGTGCTGTATTTACTGCATCCTGACCGGTCATGGCGTCTACCACAAACAAAGTTTCATCCGGATTGATGGCTTTCTTGATTGCTTCGATTTCGTTCATCATCTGCTCGTCGATAGCCAGACGACCGGCAGTATCGACAATCACCAAGTCATAACCTTTTGCCTTTGCTTCCTGAATAGCATTCAATGCAATCTGTACAGGATCCTTGCTGTCCAATTCGCAATATACAGGTACCTCAATCTGCTGTCCAAGCACCTTCAACTGCTCGATAGCGGCCGGACGATATACGTCGCAGGCTACCAGCAACGGCTTGCGGTTCTTCTTCGCCTTCAACATACGGGCCAACTTTCCTGAGAAAGTAGTCTTACCAGATCCCTGAAGACCAGACATCAAGATAATGGCCGGACGGTTTTTCAGTTCAATTTCGGCAGTTTCACCACCCATCAACTGAGTCAACTCGTCGTGTACGATTTTGACCATCAACTGGCTGGGTTTAACGGCTGTCAGCACGTTCTGTCCCAATGCCTTTTCTTTTACTGTATCTGTAAAGTTTTTTGCTACTTTATAGTTCACATCGGCATCCAACAATGCACGACGTACATCTTTCAAGGTTTCGGCTACATTGATTTCGGTAATCTTGCCCTCACCTTTCAAAATCTTAAACGACCGTTCCAGTCTTTCACTTAAATTGTCGAACATATCTCTTATTTATCTTAATTTCTTCTTTTACAACGAGGTGCAAAATTACAAAAAAATCATTATACTCAAATCTTTTTATTCTGCCATTTTGCTTTTTTCAGATAAATGATGCTACCAGCCAGCATCAGAGCATAATAAATCAATTCTGTAGTAAAGCAAACATCTACAGGTGCCCTCCATACCATTCCCACTACTACAATATACAAGGCATAAAACACTTGTACAAAGACCTCCAAAATCAAAGCAGCCTGCGTATTACCCGTACCGGATATTCCATTAAAATACACATTGGCCATTGAGGCAATCAACATAGCTCCACAAACCACATACAATGCTGATACCGATTCCCGCAGCAAAGCTTCTTCATTAGTATAGACCGACAAGATTACCTGCGGAAAGAGTACACAAAGCGCTACACATCCTATCATTATAAGGAACGACATTCTGGAAATCTTATGCAGTAAACGCACAACTAAGGAAGCACCTCCCGAACCAATCAGATTACTTACCAATGTATTGGCTGTAGTAGAAAGAGCCTGTACCGGAATAAGTAATACAATGTATACACTACGTACAATATTGGCAATAGCCAACTGACGTTGCCCCAAACGTTCGAGTGCCATGAAAAATACAAACCAGATGGCCATCGCTAAAAAATATTGTACCATCGTAAAGCAGGAAATACGTAAAATACGCATGACCATAGCCGGTTCAAAGCGGCCGAAACGATTTAAACCATATTTCTTACGATCTACCTTACAATAGGTATAAATAAAGAAAAACAGCATAGAAGAAGCTTCCGCTATAACAGAAGCCAAAGCCGCTCCACGTACTCCCATCTCCGGAAATCCCCAAGCACCAAAGACCAGTACATAATCTAAGAACACATTAATTACAGCCATTACAATGGCATTCATTGTCAACACTTTGGTCTGAGTAATGCCGATATACAAGGCACGAAACATTACGTTGACAAAAGCAAACAAGAATCCCCATATACGCCAGGTAAAAAACTCGTATGTGGCATGAAAAATATCGTCCGAAGTAATCAGCATGCGCACCAAAGGAGCTGCAGACAAATACATGACTCCCAATAATACCACAGCCATTACAAAACTAAAGACAGTTCCCTGCCACATCACCGGTCCAACAGAGCGGTAATTACCTTCACCATTGCGTCGGGCTATCAGAATCTGAGAACCTACACTAAAACCAAACGCGACTGTATAAATACATATATACAGCAATCCTCCCATCGCAGCAGCTCCTAAGGCTACTTCACCTACATGCCCCAGAAAAGCAGTATCGGTTACATTAATCACATTTTGTGCCAAAAGTCCGAGAAAAATCGGATAGGTCACATTCCAGATTTCTTTATTGGTATACATCATGTACAAATGATTTAAATGGCGGTAAGATTGCACAAAGATACGGTTTTTATGCGTATTTATCATCAAAAGGAATAAAAGAGATAGATTGATATAAGAAGCCTCATTCTTGAAAATCCCAAAATATTCACCATATTCCATTGCCTTAAATATTCAAACAATTTCTTTCTTATTTTGTCAAGCAATGTTTATCCATCCATTCCATCCCTAGCAAGAACAACAAAATAATTTCAATAAAAACTATTTCAAATAATATTATCAAACAGCATCATCTACACATAAATTTTGTTAATGTGCAATTTTATCCTATCTTTGCGCCGAATTTTTACTAAACACCTAACAAATGAGAAAAAAACTACTTATTAGCGCAGCTGCACTAATTGTTTCAATTCCAACTTTTGCAGGGGATTATCTGACAAATACGAATCAACATGCTGCCTTTCTGCGTATGGTAGCACGCGGTGCTTCTATCGATGTAGACGGAGTATACAGCAATCCAGCCGGTCTGGCTTTTCTTGAAAGAGACGGATTTCACCTCTCTCTGACTGGACAAAGTGCCTATCAGACACGTGGTATCCAGGCCAATTACACCACATTCAAAGGCATCAGCAACGGCAAGCCTGAACTGATGAATGCAAACGAATATTATGAAGGTACAGCATCAGCACCTTTCATACCTTCATTTCAGGGATTATATAAAAAAGGAGACTGGACAATCTCTGCAGGATTTGCGATCACAGGTGGAGGTGGTAAAGCCTCATTCGATAACGGTCTTCCTATGTTCAACTCACTCGTAAAGGCAGGTATTTTCCAACAATCTGTTGCTGCCGGTCAGCCTATTGGAGCAGAAATGGTAACAATAAACAGTGCTCTTGACGGTACACAGTATATCTACGGTACACAATTAGGAGTCTCATATAAAATAAATGACTGGCTGTCTGCATACGTAGGAGGACGAATGAACTATGTGAAGAGTAGCTATGAAGGATACCTTAAAGCAAATCTTATCAAGGAACTTGGAGGAGCAGAACTGATGACTATGGACTTGGACTGCCAGCAAAGCGGATGGGGTGTTACTCCAATATTGGGTATAGATGCTAAGCTTGGCAAACTGAATCTGGCAGCAAAATACGAATTCAAGACGAATCTGAATATAGAAAACAAAACAAATACGCTCAATGTTCCTGCCGGAATTCCTGACGAGGTAATCAAACCTTATGCCGATGGTGAACAAACCCCAAACGATATTCCCGCATTTTTGAGTGTAGCAGCGCAATACGAAATCCTGCCTACGCTACGTGCTTCTGTAGAATATCACTTCTTCGATGACAAACAGGCTGGCATGCTGAACAATCGCCAAAAAACTCTTAAGCACGGTACACATGAATACCTTGCCGGTATAGAATGGGATGTTATCAAAAGACTTACTGTCAGCGGTGGTTTCCAAAAGACTAATTACGGTTTAAGCAATGATTTCCAGACAGATACAAGCTTCTATTGCGACTCTTATTCAATCGGATTCGGTGCAAGAGTACACTTTACTCAATCACTCAACATGGATATAGCATACTTCTGGACCAACTACAGTGACTATACTAAATCTACAGACAACTACAACGGAACAAAAGTTCCAGGAACCGATACTTACAGCCGTACCAACAAAGTATTCGGCTTAAGTTTGAACTATATGTTCTGATTCCAGACACACATCACAAACATCAATAAAAAAAGCTGTTCCCTCAAAAGGAACAGCTTTTTCCATATAATGAAACAAGATATTTATACTTAATCTTCCATCAGTTTACGGTAACGTACACGTTTAGGCTCTACATTACCCATACGCTTCATCTTGTTTTCTTCATACTCCGTATACGAACCTTCGAAGAAGAACACTTCACTGTTTCCTTCGAATGCAAGAATATGAGTACAAATACGGTCGAGGAACCAGCGGTCGTGGCTGATGACTACTGCACATCCGGCAAAATCTTCCAAACCTTCTTCCAATGCACGCAATGTATTCACGTCGATATCATTGGTCGGCTCGTCGAGCAGCAACACGTTACCTTCTTCCTTCAAAGCCATTGCAAGATGCAGACGGTTACGTTCACCACCCGAAAGCATACCACAAAGTTTTTCCTGATCGGAACCAGAGAAGTTGAAACGGCTCAGATATGCGCGAGCATTTACATCACGGTTTCCCATGCGAATCAAATCGTTTCCACCACTGATAACCTGATATACAGTCTTGTTCGGGTCAATATCCTTATGCTGCTGGTCTACGTAAGCCACCTTTACAGTTTCACCCACTTCAAAGTTTCCTTTATCCGGAGTTTCAAGTCCCATAATCAAACGGAACAAAGTAGTCTTACCGGCACCGTTCGGACCAATTACTCCTACGATACCGTTAGGAGGAAGCATGAAGTTCAAGTCATCAAACAGCAACTTGTCTCCGTACGCTTTTGCCACATGTTGCGCTTCAATAACCTTATTACCCAGACGAGGACCGTTCGGGATGAAGATTTCCAGTTTTTCTTCCTTTTCCTTCACATCTTCATTCAGCAACTTATCGTATGAATTCAGACGAGCTTTACCCTTAGCCTGACGAGCTTTTGGAGCCATGCGTACCCATTCCAACTCACGTTCCAGAGTTTTACGACGCTTGCTTGCAGTCTTTTCTTCCATCTCCATACGTTTGGTCTTCTGCTCCAGCCAACTTGAGTAGTTCCCTTTCCATGGAATACCTTCCCCACGGTCGAGTTCCAGAATCCATCCAGCTACATGATCCAGGAAGTAACGGTCGTGTGTTACCGCAATTACCGTTCCTTCATACTGCTGCAAGTGCTGTTCCAGCCAGTCGATACTTTCAGCATCAAGGTGGTTGGTAGGCTCATCGAGCAACAAAATATCCGGTTTCTGCAACAACAAACGACACAAAGCCACACGGCGGCGCTCTCCTCCGGAAAGGTTCTTCACCGGCTGGTCTTCGGGCGGACAACGTAATGCATCCATTGCACGTTCCAGCTTGGAGTCGAGATTCCACGCATCAGTTGCATCGATAATATCTTGCAGTTCGGCCTGACGGGCAAACAAAGCATCCATCTTCTCCGGATCTTCATAATACTCCGGCAAACCAAACTTATTGTTTATTTCTTCATATTCAGCCAATGTATCTACAATAGGCTGTACTCCTTCCATCACTACCTCTTTGACGGTTTTTGTATCGTCCAAATGAGGCTCCTGTGCCAAATATCCTACTGAATATCCCGGAGAGAATACCACCTCTCCCTGATAGTTCTTATCCAATCCGGCAATAATCTTCATCAACGTAGATTTACCCGAACCGTTCAGACCGATGATACCGATTTTAGCACCATAGAAAAAAGAAAGGTAGATGTCTTTCAATACCTGCTTGTTGTTTTGGAATGACTTGCTCACTCCAACCATTGAAAAGATAATTTTTTTATCGTCTGCCATATTCTTTTTATATTAAATTAGTCATTCTTTTTCGTCTATTCTCTTTACAAAATACCGATGCACATACCCTTCGTACAGCAAAACTCCAGCCACACAAATACCCAAAGCCCACAAATGCACCTGTTCTACTCTACAGGCATCGGCACACATTCCAAGTAATACACCACCGGCAATACCAGCTTCCCATAGCAACTGATAAGTATGATATCCCGTGCCACGTTCGCAATGACGCGGTAAAAGAATCATCATCCTAAGGAACTGACCGATAGAGAATCCTGTACCGACACCGATAAGCAATGCTCCGGCATAATATGGAGAGTCACCACTTTTCATCCACCAGACAAGCAAACCGGCTGCTGTACACAACTGGCCGATTAGAATCTGTATACGCCCATTCAAAGGAGCTGTATAAATCTGTCTGATTAATAAATAAATCAGAAATCCCCCTCCTATGCAAAGATAAAAAAAAGTATCGGAAACCGTAACGAACAAGATTCCTAAAATAACAGGTACAGAGAGCATATTTATTCCCGGCACCAAAGTACGGAAAAGCAAAAAGCGGTCGAAAGAAAGCAGAGGAAGATTCAACGGTGCCCTGAAGCAAACCACCACCCATGAAACAAGAAGTGCTGCTATACCGCACAACGATGCTGAGACATACAATACGTACTGGAACATGAGCCAATGTCCGATTTCCAATCCCAACAACACCCCTATCAGCATTCCTAAAATACTGCACCAGGCAAACACCCGGTTGGCTGCATTCCTTTTATTACTGGGCGTTACATCAATAGCCAATGTAGCCCCTGTGGCCATGACAGCAATTCCCATCAGCATCCCCTGCAACAGGCGGAGTCCGATTATCATCCACTCTGCGGTAACATAAGGATAAGCCAAAGTCAATATTCCCAGCAGAAGAATACTTCGAATCGCTACTCCCTTACGACTAAAGGCATCGACCAGATAATTGTTTAATGCCCCTGGTAAAAAAAGAGCAAGTCCGAAGACAGCCAGCATACAACCCGATTGTATTTCTGAATATCCCCACTCTCGCACTACCCATTGATGGAGCAAAGGAAAAAGAAGATACACAGCTGTATAAAACAGGAAGTTTGCTACAATCAACAGGCAAAAATTACGATTCCATAAAGTAACTCCCGAGAACGGATTCAACGATTCGCTCATATATAGTAGGATTAAAAATATTCAGAGAATAACAAAAAGCATTTACATTGTAGCATTCCGTCATTCTCTGAAAGTTTATATACTTAATATTGTTCTGATTCATTGGGGAAATCGCATGCCTTCACATCTGCCACATACTGCCCGATAGCATCAGTCATCACGGTATGCAAATCGGCATAGCGACGCAAGAAACGGGGACTGAACCCTTTCGTCATTCCCAACATATCGGTTACCACCAATACTTGCCCGTCGACTGCTCCTCCTGCTCCGATACCAATCACCGGAATAGTCAGTTCGCTTGCCACACGGGCTGCCAATTCTGCCGGAATCTTTTCCAGTACCAAAGCAAAGCAACCGGCTTCTTCAAGCAAATGAGCATCACGTATCAGTTTTTCAGCTTCTTCTTCACCTTTGGCACGTACCCCGTAAGTACCATATTTATTAATAGACTGAGGCATCAGTCCCAGGTGTCCCATTACCGGCATACCTGCTCCGATAATACGGCGGATGGTATCAATTACCTCTTCGCCTCCTTCCAGCTTCAACGCGTCAGCTCCGGTTTCCTTCATCATACGGATGGCGTTACGTACACCGTCGAAAGGATCGGCCTGATACGAACCAAAAGGCATGTCTACTACAACCAACGCACGCTTCACGCCACGCATTACCGATTTTCCATGATAAATCATCTGATCTACGGTGATAGGCAATGTAGTCACATTACCAGCCATTACATTGGATGCCGAATCACCCACTAATATCACATCAACTCCGGCTCCATCAACAATCTGTGCAATGGTATAGTCGTATGAGGTCAGCATTGATATTTTTTCTCCACGCTGTTTCATCTCAATAAGGCGATGTGTGGTTACTTTCCGCGCATCTCCCGAAAGATATCCTGCCATATATATTTCCTTTTAATAATTAAAAAACGGGGACAAAGTTAGCTGATTCTAATGAGTTTGGCAACAAATCAACTGAACAATAGCATAATATTTAAGACAGAGACTACAATAGCTATTGTATATAAGACAAATGTGCTCCAACGGGAATTGGCATATTGCCCCATCACACGCTTCGAAGAAGTCAGCCCCACCTGTAGAAAAACAGTAAACGGAAGCTGCATGCTCAGTATCATCTGAGAAATAATCAATCCCTGGAAAGGATTTTCTATAAACATGATGATAACCAGTGCTATTCCCAGTGAAAGAAGAACTCCCAGGCGGGAATGTATATCCTTAATGTGATAAGACTCTCCAAAGATACCGGCAAAGATAGAGCCTGCCGCCATTCCGCTGGTAACGGTAGAAGAAATACCTGCCATCAGCAATGCCAGTGCAAAGATGATACCGGCCTGATTGCCCAACAAAGGATCGAGCAAAGACTTTGCCTGCTGCAACTCCTCTACCGGAGTCTGATGTGCAAAGAAAGTAGTGGCCGCCAAAAGAATCATGGCACTATTAATAGCCCAGCCTACTCCCATAGAGAACAAAGTATCATAAAACTCATATTTCAGAAGTTTCCGGATAGAAGCCTCATCCTTCCGGTTGTATTCACGACTCTGCACCACTTCCGAATGCAAAAACAAGTTATGAGGCATCACAACAGCCCCCAGCACGCTCATAATAATCAGCAGACTGCCTTGCGGAATACTGGGTACCACCCACGAACGTGCTGCAAGTCCCCAGTCAATATCTACCAAAACCAACTCATATAAAAAAGACAAGCCAATGACAGACACAAAAGCAATAATTGCCCGCTCTATCCGCTTGTAAGAGTTCGTAAAAAGCATAATCACTACCAGTACCGTAGTCAGAACAGATCCCCAGATAATGGGAATATCGAATAGCATCTCCAGCGCGATGGCTCCTCCTAAGATTTCTGCCAGAGAAGTAGAAATAGATGCCAGTACCGCACTTCCCAATATAGGTCTCGCCACCCATTTGGGAGTATATCGGGTAGCCGCCTCACTCAGGCAAAGTCCGGTCACAATTCCCAAATGGGCCACATTGTGTTGCAACACAATCAGCATGACAGTAGAGAGTGTCACTACCCACAACAGAGCATATCCATAGTCCGACCCTGCTGCAAAATTGGAAGCCCAGTTTCCCGGATCGATAAACCCTACCGTCACCAGCAATCCCGGACCTATATACTTAAAAAAGTCCAGACCACCCAAATACCGTTTGTGGTCTTTCCGTTTCAATTCTTTTATCAGATTCCACATAAGCCTTCAGTTTTCTATTTCAGTTTGGAAATATTCAATGCACCCGGTTCTTTCTATAAAAGAAGATTCGAAGGTTTCATAAATTCACAGATTTAAGAAACAGCTTAACCGGCATTATTATTACAAGGTTCTATTAAATACTAAACAGAATACACGCACAAAGGTTCAAATAAACCTTATCAGTCGAAGGTAAAATTAAAGCTCAGCTGACCATCGTCTTTTTTAGGTGACTTGGGCAACAGCAGACGCCGGATGGCAGCAGCACCCAACTCCTGTATTGTTTTTTCCGGCAGTTCATTGCAAGTGATGAAATATTTCGCCTTTTTCATCACTACTCCCATCTTTTTCAACTCATAAAAACCGATACGCGAGAAACGGCGGGACAATACTATGAATTTGGCCGACTTTACCCCAATACCGGGCACGCGTAGCAACATCTCGTAATCGGCAGTATTGACATTCACCGGAAAACATTCCGGATGCCTCAACGCCCAAGCCAGCTTCGGGTCTACTTCCAAATCCAGGTCGGGATGCCCGTCGTCTACCAACTCGTCCACCTTAAACTGATAATAGCGCAACAGCCAGTCGGCCTGGTAAAGTCGGTTTTCACGAACCAAAGGCGGCTGCTTCAGTGCCGGCAAACGCTTGTCGTACGTATTGACTGCCACATAGCCGGAATAATACACACGCTTCATGGTAGAGTTTCCATAAAGCGAAGACGACACTTTCAGAATATCCTTATCTGTTTCGGAGGTGGCACCCACAATCATCTGTGTACTCTGTCCGGCCGGTGCAAAGCGGGGAGCACGACGATAACGGCGACGTTCTTCAGCACTCTCCAGCACCCCTTGCTGGATATACTGCATGGGAAGATATACACTCTGATGGTCTTTTTCCGGAGCCAGACGTTTCAGGTTTTCTTCCGTCGGAATCTCCAGATTCACACTCAGACGGTCGGCATAACGTCCCGCCTCAGCCACCAGTTCCCTACTTGCTCCCGGAATACTCTTCAGATGGATATAACCATTGAAGCGATGCACTTCCCTCAAATCTTTTGCCACACGCACCAGCCGCTCCATGGTATAATCGGGATTACGCACCACACCGGAACTCAGAAACAGTCCTTCGATATAGTTGCGGCGGTAAAACTCCATCGTCAGCTCCACCAGTTCGGACACAGATAAGGTAGCACGCGGAATATCATTGCTGATACGGTTGATGCAATACGCACAATCGTAAATACAATAATTGGTGAGCATCACCTTCAGCAAGGAAATACAGCGTCCGTCTTCCGAAAAGCTATGGCAGATTCCCCAGCCCCCTACGGTATTTCCTACTCCTCCCTTCGTATTACGGCGAACCGTACCACTGGAGGAACAAGACACATCGTATTTGGCCGATTCTGTCAGTATCTTCAGTTTTTGTATTACTTGCTCGTTCATATCTCGCCTTTTCTTCCGCTATGAAGTTTCAAAAATAATGAGACTTAGTCTCTTCTGCAAATCTTTCGGATTTTTATCGTAACTTTGCAGGCGTTTTATCAAGCGTACTTTTATGTGGTTATTATTAGCATTCTGCTCGGCAGCACTGCTGGGCTTCTACGATGTATTCAAGAAAAAATCATTGGCAGGCAATGCCGTACTTCCCGTACTGGGATTGAATACACTTTTTTCCAGTCTGATATTCCTTCCGTTTATCCTGCTTTCGTATCTGAAACCGGAAAGTCTGCAAGACACTATTTTTTTCGTTCCCGAATCGGGATGGGAAGTGCATAAATTCATTATTCTGAAGTCGTGCATCGTATTGAGTTCATGGATTTTCGGCTATTTTGGAATGAAACATTTGCCGCTTACCCTTGTAGGTCCTATTAATGCGACCCGACCGGTTATGACACTGGTAGGTGCCATGCTGATTTTCGGCGAACGGCTCAATGTATACCAATGGATTGGTGTCATTATGGCCATTGTATCCCTGTTCCTGCTCAGCCGCTCCGGAAAAAAAGAAGGCATCAACTTTACACACAACAAATGGATTTGGTTTATTGTTCTGGCAGCACTATTCGGTACAGCCAGCGGATTGTACGACAAGTATCTGATGAATCATTTCAACAACATGGTGGTACAGTCGTGGTACAATATCTATCAGTTGTTTATGATGGGAGGAGTCATTCTCTTTCTTTGGCTTCCCAAGCGTAAAACTACCACTCCTTTTCACTGGAACTGGTGCATTCTGCTGATATCCGTTTTCCTGACCGCTGCCGACTTTGTATACTTTTATGCCTTGAGTATGGAAGATTCTATGATATCCATTGTATCGATGGTACGACGGGGAAGTGTAATTGTCTCCTTCTTGTTTGGAGCCATGATGTTCCACGAAAAGAATCTGAAAAGTAAAATCATCGACCTTGTGTTTGTACTGATTGGTATGTTCTTCCTGTATTTAGGAAGCAAATAAACTTACCTGTCATCAGATAACACAATGATGCAAAAAACACTCTTTTTCTGTCTTTATTAAAAGAATATACATTTTCAGCTAACGCGTATTTGATACAAAATCCTCCTTCACACATAGAAAAGGAGGTTTTTTTATTCCAAAAAGTCCTTATATTCTGCTATAAAGCATATTTCAGGCAACTCGTAACAGGTGTAAATGCGACTTGTATCGGTAGCTTACGGTACCTGTAACACCGACCAACGATACTTGTATCATCGGGCAACGGTATTAATAGCGTAATCGGATGCATGCAAACAGAGTATTTTATACCTCATTTTAAGCTCCAAGTCTGTTTTTCTTTCCTTTTTCGCTTATAAATTTTCAATAACATATCGGTTTTATTTCCTGTTCTTTTACAGAAGAAAGACAACATTCTGTTTATTTATCGACTTTTATTAAAAGAAACACCTAATACAGCTATCTTTCTGAATTTTCACAAAGCCTTAAAACGGCTGTTTTTCCCATTACATTCGCACCGGAGCTCAAATATCGCCGTGTAGAGCCCTCTGTTTTGACATTTTGCAAAAGCCATACCTGCCGTTTTTTCTTCACTTGTCCGCTGACATTTTGTAAACAGATACTCCGGCACTTTCCTTCCCCTTTCTTCCTCGTAAAAACAAGGCTGCCATCCTCCGTCTTCAACAGACAGAGAATGGCAGCCGATATCAATAACTGCTGTGCCCTACAGGGGCAGACAGAAAGATTTTACTTATTTGCAGTTACCCGCGCAACGAGGTTTGATTTGTTTGAAGAAATCGTTACCCTTGTTGTCTACCAGGATGAATGCAGGGAAGTCTTCTACTTCAATCTTCCAGATAGCTTCCATACCCAGTTCCGGATATTCTACACATTCGATGCTCTTGATGTTGTTCTGAGCCAGGATAGCAGCCGGACCACCGATAGAACCCAGGTAGAAACCACCGTGTTTCTTACAAGCATCGGTTACAGCCTGACTACGGTTACCCTTAGCCAGCATAATCATAGAACCACCGTGGCTCTGGAACAAGTCTACATACGAATCCATACGTCCTGCAGTAGTCGGACCCATAGAACCACAAGCCATACCAGCAGGAGTCTTAGCCGGACCAGCATAGTAAATAGGATGATCTTTGATATACTGTGGCAAGTCTTCTCCACGATCCAGACGTTCTTTCAGTTTAGCGTGAGCAATGTCGCGGCCTACAATGATAGTACCGTTCAATGAAAGACGAGTAGAAACAGGATATTTATCGAGTTCAGCAAGGATTTCTGCCATCGGACGGTTCAAGTCGATTTTCACTGCACTACCTTCACCAGCCTGACGCAATTCTTCCGGAATCAGTTCACCCGGATTAGAATCCAGTTTTTCAATCCAGATACCGTCTTTATTGATTTTACAACGGATGTTACGGTCTGCCGAGCAAGAAACGCCCAAACCTACCGGACAAGAAGCACCGTGACGAGGCAAGCGGATGATACGTACATCGTGTGCATAGTATTTACCACCAAACTGAGCACCCAAGCCAATGCGGTGAGCTTCTTCCAATACTTGTTTTTCCAATTCTACATCGCGGAATGCACGTCCGTATTCATTACCAGTAGTAGGCAAGTTATCGTAGAAACGGGTAGAAGCCAGTTTTACAGTCAGCAAGTTCTTTTCAGCAGAAGTACCACCGATTACAAATGCAATGTGATAAGGAGGACAAGCAGCTGTACCCAGAGTTTTCATCTTTTCTACCAGAAACGGAACCAATGTAGCCGGATTCAAGATAGCTTTTGTTTCCTGATACAGGTAAGTCTTGTTGGCAGAACCACCACCTTTTGTTACACAAAGGAATTCATACTCCATACCCTGAGTAGCTTCGATATCAATCTGAGCCGGCAAGTTGCAACGAGTATTTACTTCTTCGTACATAGTAAGCGGCGCATTCTGAGAATAGCGAAGGTTTTCTTCTGTATAAGTTTTGTATACACCTAAAGACAAAGCTTCTTCATCGCAATATCCAGTCCATACCTGCTGTCCTTTTTCACCATGTATAATAGCTGTTCCGGTATCCTGACAGAAAGGCAATACACCTTTTGCAGCTACTTCTGCATTGCGCAGGAATGTCAATGCTACATACTTGTCGTTATCGCTTGCTTCCGGATCGGTAAGGATTTTTGCAACCTGTTCGTTGTGCGAACGGCGCAACATAAACGAAACATCACGGAAAGCGGCATTAGCCATTGCTGTCAAACCTTCTTTTTCAATCTTCAAGATGGGTTTTCCTTCAAACTCGCTTACTGATACATAATCTTTGGTAAGCAAATAGTATTCAGTTGTATCTTTACCGTGTTCGAACATCGGCTGATACTTGAATTCAGGTGTTGCCATAATTATCTCTGTTATTAATTAAATGTTAGTTATCGTGGAAGCAAAGGTACAAAGTATTATCGAAATTTTTCCTTAATGAAGGATAAAATCTTTATGAATTATAAATCCGGTACGAAACAATTGCTTTTTTTCTTTCCAACATCAATGAAATGGCTAACTTTGCAGGAAATTAATTTATCAACATAAGTATATAAAAAGTCCATGTTAACTCAAATTATCAATGCACGCATCCTTACTCCACAAGGATGGTTGAAAGACGGGTCCGTATTAATACGCGACAATAAAATTCTGGAAGTTACCAATTGCGACTTAGCTATCGTAGGCGCCAAACTTATCGATGCCAAGGGTATGTATATTGTTCCCGGAGGAGTAGAAATTCACGTACACGGCGGTGGAGGAAGAGACTTCATGGAAGGTACAGAAGATGCTTTCCGCGCTGCCATCAATGCTCACATGAAGCACGGTACCACAAGTATATTCCCGACCTTATCTTCGTCTACCATCCCCATGATCCGTGCAGCTGCTGCTACAACTGAAAAGTTGATGAAAGAGCCTAACAGCCCTGTGCTCGGACTCCATCTGGAAGGACATTACTTCAACATGAAAATGGCCGGAGGACAGATGCCGGAAAACATCAAAAATCCTGATCCGGAAGAATACATTCCATTATTGGAAGAAACCAACTGTATCAAACGCTGGGATGCCGCTCCGGAGTTACCCGGTGCCATGGTGTTCGGTAAATACATTACTTCTAAAGGTGTATTGGCATCAGTAGGACATACACAAGCCGAATTTGAAGACATTTATACTGCTTATAATACCGGATATACACATGCCACTCATTTTTATAATGCAATGCCGGGATTCCACAAACGCCGTGAATACAAATACGAAGGTACTGTGGAAAGTATCTACCTGATAGATGATATGACGGTAGAAGTGGTAGCAGATGGTATTCACGTACCTCCTACTATCTTGAAACTGGTTCATAAGATTAAAGGGGTAGAAAGAACTGCACTGATTACCGATGCGCTGGCCTGCGCTGCCAGTGACAGTCAGGAGGCATTCGACCCTAGAGTTATTATCGAAGACGGTGTATGTAAACTGGCCGACCGTTCGGCATTGGCCGGCAGTATCGCTACAATGGACCGCCTGATCCGTACCGTGGTACAAAAGGCTGAAATTCCTCTGGAAGATGCAATCCGAATGGCATCGGAAACGCCTGCACGTATCATGGGAGTATTGGATAGAAAAGGTACACTGGAAAAAGGAAAGGATGCCGACATCATTGCTTTGGACGACAACCTGAACGTAAGAGCCGTATGGGCTATGGGAGAATTGGTAGAAGGTACCAATACTCTTTTTTAACAGAAACGAAAGGAGGATATAATTATGCTTACACAAATAATTAACGGACATATCCTTACCCCACAAGGATGGATGAAAGATGGCTCCGTACTTATCAACGATGGAAAGATTCTTGAAATTACCAACAGTGACCTGGCTGTCATCGGTGCTAAGGTAATTGATGTAAAAGGAATGTATATCGTACCTGGTTTTGTCGGTATGCATGTACACGGAGGTGGAGGACATGATTTTACGGAAGCTACAGAAGAGGCCTTTACCTGTGCGGTAAATGCTCACCTGAAACATGGAGCTACTTCTATATTCCCTACGTTGTCTTCTTCCAGCTTCGAGACTCTTTCACAGGCAAGCCAAGTCTGCGAAAAACTTATGTCTCAATCCGGTTCAGTTATTCAGGGATTGCACATCGAAGGCCCTTATTTGAACAAGAAGATGGCTGGCTCACAATGGGAAGAATTTCTGAAAGAACCTAATCCGGATGAATATATTTCTCTATTGGAGAAAACACACTGTATCAAACGTTGGGATATCAGTCCGGAACTTCCTGGAGCACATGATTTCGCTCGTTATACCTCATCCAGAGGTATTCTGACTGCTGCTACCCATACGGAAGCAGAATTTCAGGATATCAAAGAAGCTTTTGCCGCTGGATTTACTCATGCCGCTCATTTCTACAATGCAATGCCTGGTTTCCACAAACGTCGTGAATACAAATACGAAGGTACTGTAGAAAGTGTATATCTGATTGATGATATGAGCGTGGAAGTGATAGCTGATGGAATTCACCTGCCTGCTACGATCCTGAAACTGGTATACAAACTGAAAGGAGTAGAAAAGACTTGTCTGGTAACAGATGCATTGAAGTATGCGGCTTATGATGGTGAAATATCAAGTGACAGCCGTTATATCATTGAAAACGGAGTATGCAAGTTGAAAGATCATTCTTCACTGGCAGGTAGTCTGGCAACAATGGACACATTGGTACAAGTCATGGTAAAGAAAGCTAATATTCCATTGGCAGATGCAGTGAGAATGGCTTCTGAAACACCGGCACGTATCATCGGTATCTCTGATCAGAAAGGTAGTCTGCAAAAAGGTAAAGATGCTGATATCGTAATTCTGGATAAGGATATCAATGTGCGTTGTGTATTCTCTAAAGGCGAAATTGTAGACGGTACTTGCACTATTATTCACTAAACTGAATATTTTACTCAATAAAGACAGGTACGGTGTATTTCTAAAAGGGAATAAGTAACTTTTTAGAAATACACCGTATCTGTCTTTATACAATATTTCACTCCGTCTATTCTTTTTCAGATACTTTTTTCTCAGGATTTTCTTTAGTAATACTCTCTATATCATTCATACCATCACGAAAACTTTTTACACCCTTTCCAAAGCCTTTCATTAATTCCGGAATTTTCTTTCCTCCAAATAAAAGCAATATAATCAAGACTATAAAAATCAATTCCTGGGCACCAAACCCAATAAATAACAAAAGCGTGCTCATATATATAAATTTAAGCTATAAGTATAGAGTATATTTTTAAATAATTAATAAACCTAATACAAAAATAGGATTTATTTTATAATACTACCTAGGATTTAAGCCTAAAACAGTTAATATTCTATCGGGTCAGAAAAAATTTACCTGCTTGCCCAAATAGATTTTCCAGACAAACAGGTTATTCTATCGAAGACTACTGTTCAAACATGCTTCTGCGGGCCAACATACAGGCACCAACAACTCCTGCCTTATCTTGCAACTGCGACAACACAATAACTGAATCTCTATTTACCAAATTCAAAGAATACTTTCGTACAGCACTTTTAATAGGTTGTAAAATATAATCACCTGTCTGCGCCAAAGCTCCTCCAATAATTACCATTTCCGGATTCATCAGGTTAATCAAACCAGCCAGATAACGCCCCAACTTCTGACCAATTTCCTCTACCAATTCAATACAAAGCAAATCTTCTTTATTCGTAGCTTCTATAATATCTCTCAATGTCACTCCTACATTATCATTCAGTACGGCTTCCGACAAAATAGACTGTTTGCCTTCACGTACACATTGCACCAGATTACGGTATAAAGCAGCACCCGATACCTCTGTCTCCAAACATCCCCGCTTTCCACAATGACAAAGAATTTCATTATCGAATACATTAAAATGTCCGAATTCTCCGGAAAATCCTGATTTTCCAGTATAAATACTACCGTTTACTATCAGTCCAGCTCCTAATCCCCAACCAATATTGATAAATATAACATTGCGTTCTCCTTTTACAATACCCTTAACAATTTCACCGTAAGTCATGGCACGGGTATCATTATCAATTGTTACTTTATAACCTATTTTTTCGGTCATTATTTCGGCCAAAGGACGTTCCTCAAAATTGAATAAACTAAAACTATATCCTAATTCGGGATTGACACGCCCTGAAATATTAATCCCCACATTCAAGATTTTTTCCTTATCAATATTGGACTGGGATATAAAGTCTACAATATAACTACACAATCTGTTTAAACCCTCTGGAGTATTTTCTGTTTCATAGGGAATTCCCATTCTTAAATCGACAAAATCTCCCATAAAGTTCATCAAGCCAATATTCAAACTAAATTTCTTGATATCAACCCCAACAAAGTATCCAGCATCTGTAGTCAAGCCATATAGAGTGGGAGGACGTCCCTCACTTGCTTCCTGTTTACCATAGCTCATAAGATAGCCATCTTCACACATTTCCATAATAAACTTTGTAACAGTAGGTACACTCAGATCGAGTTCTTTAGACAAGTCGGGAATGGTAGACGAACGATTATACATATAATAAGTAATAATCCGCTTTTTAGTCTGCGCACTTTTTGAACCTCTCTCAATTTCTTTAAGCAGATTTTGTGTCATAACTATTTTATTTTACTATTTATTACAAAAATACGACTTTATTTTATAAATAAAGAATGTTTACAAAGTTAAAAATTAGAAATAAAAACAAAGGAGAGCATAGTTCTTTACTAAAAGGATGAATAAAGTTAAACAATTTAAAATACCATAAAGGCTTCATTCCTTTTCATCTACAACAATAAAATATTACATCCAAAGAATATTGCTTCATATAAATGTCACAGTAAAAACAAACATTAAATAAAAATGGACAAAACCAATTAGGGATTCAGCACTATCCTACCCTCTCTTTACTAAAAAAGGCCACAAAATAATCTTCAGAAATATCATATTCGGATTTGACAAACGGCAATCTAAAGCCATAAAGACAAACAGTTCAGCAAGAAGAATCCTGCCAAACTGTTTACCGTTTACCTTAACCCTTAAAACTAATCACTTATCAACCAATTCAATTATTCCTTATCGTTTCCTTTTAATTACTTCTTTTCTTTTTGATCCATTCTTCCAATATAATTCTATTTCTTCCAAAGACTTTCCAGCCGTTTCGGGCATCAATTTCCAAACAATAAGAATGTAAGGTATACACATTACAGCAAACAGGAAGAAAGTTCCACCCGGTGTCAGATGAGTCAGAAGCCACGGAGTTAACTGTCCGACTAAATATGTCCCGACCCACAAAGACAAACCAGCAATAGACATTGCTAAACCCCGTACACGGGTTGGATACATTTCGGATAAGAGCACAAAAATAACAGCACTGATCGATCCTGCACAAAAAAATACATATGCAAGAAAGAAGACCAGCATAATAGTGCTGGACAGCTGGAGCTGTTCACCTAAAATAAAATAAAGACCAATCATTATCAAAGAGAGTATCATCCCAGATACACCATAATAAATCAGTTTTTTACGGCCTATTTTATCGATTATAAGCAGTGCCAAGATGCTGGTCAGTGTATTTACTAATCCTACAAGAACTTGATAGTACAGAGAATCTCCTCCCGACAAACCTGCATTTTCAAAAATAGAAGGCCCATAGTACAACACAGCATTTACTCCCATGAACTGTCCTAAAATAGCAATACACACGCCTATTATTACAGCTTTTAAAATGCCTGGCTGTGATAATACCGACCAGTCTGAATTTTTACTTTCGGTTTTTAATACAGATTCGGTCATTCCGATATGCTCTTCTACGGTCTGCACAGAGCGATAAATACGAAATAAGATGCCTTTTGCTTTTTCTTTTTTATGAGAGACAATCAGCCAGCGCGGACTCTCAGGTATAAAGAATATTACCAGCAAGAATAAAAGAGCGGGAACAGATTCCATACCCAACATTCCTCTCCAGACTTCGGATACCATAATGTATTGAAGTATCGGTGTTTCTAAAAGCGGATTACTTTGGGAGTAGAGCAAAAGATAATAATTGACAATATATGCACTTAAAAAGCCTATTGTTACGGCAACCTGATACAATGATACAAGTCTGCCTCTATACTGTGTAGCGGCAACCTCTGATATATACAACGGAGAAACTATGGAAACAATACCTATTGCAACTCCTCCTAAAATTCTTGCCCAGACAAGGTGTACAAAGTCAGAAGCTATCGCACACCAGATTCCGGAGGCTGAAAACAGCAAAGCGGAAAGAATCATGACAAGCTTGCGCCCCCATTTGTCACTAAGAATACCAGCCATAGACACCCCGACAATGGAGCCTACAAGGGCACATCCTACATACCATCCTTGCTGCCAGTCATTTAATTTAAATTGTTCTGTTACTTGTCCTATTGTTCCAGAGATAACTGCTGTATCGTATCCGAATAATAAACCTCCAACAGCGGCAACCAAAGACAAAAAGAGCATGTAGCCCATATTTAATTCTAAACTACGCATAACTCTCTGATTATTTATTTTATATCAAAATATTCTTTATAACGATTGTATAAATGCCCCGCCTGAAGATAAGCCGACTGAGGACTCATGAAATGAGAGAACTCAAAAGTAATGGCTTTGTCATATCCGGCACGTTTGGCAGCTTCGAGCTTCATACGTAATTTATCAAACTTTATCGGGAAGAAGCGGATGGGCATATCACGGTCGAAAGATTCTGCATTCGTCCAACATTCCATACCATATTTATCGGCTAACTTCTTATTTACAGAGAAAAAAGCATCCAGTTCATCGTAATCAATATGTCCGTCTTGAAATGCACAAGCATCTACTACATCATGGATTCCATCGAATATTTCATTCCAGTCGCGCTCATGTTCTTGCACAGAGATAGATTCTTCACGGGTCAATTTACCTGTGCCCATTACTGCTTTTTTTCCATCAATCCAGGGGGATATAAATGTAGGCAAGCCATTGGAAACATCTTTACATTGTTTTCCCATCGTATGAAAAGCGTCTATAGCACCTTTGGTCTGACGGCTAATTTCACCACTGATATACCACCCTCCAAAGCTTTTATACTTTTCTCCATACATTTCCCAGGCTTCATCTATTACATATTTATTGTCTTCAATCTCCCAAGTCAAGTCGCCGGTATCCCAATATCTTCCAGAATCATACAAGCCAAAATAAAACTTCATTCCATATTTCTCTGCAAGACGCAAATACATATCAACCAGATCTACTGAAGGCATATAGCATCCCTTCTTCAATAAGTATTTTGAAGGATAAGTGATGAATTTACGATATCCTGAACGAATGAGAATAACTGTATCAATTCCTATACTTTTCATATATTGAAAATCCAAGTCCCATTCGGCCTCTCCCCAGTTTTGATGAGGTATATCGTGTGAAATTTCATCCAGAAATGTTCCGGTTATAGGCAGACCATTCTTCTTGGGAACAATTAATGTGCTCGGCTTTCCCGCAACAAGGTTTCTTCCATTTATTTTATTCTTTTGGGAAGCAGTAGTATCTTTACAACTCTCAAAAAGAGCCGGAATTGCTAAAGCAGATGCACTAGCAAGCAATGATTTCTTTAAAAAGTCACGTCGGGTAGTATTTTTCATAATATCAACAATTTATATAGTAACCTATTGAATAAACTCTCCTTTTATATTCACAGCCTTTGAATGAAATGGATCTAGAATATGGTCAACAATCACAGCCATTTCCCCGCGTGTTATATCAACATTTGGATTCCATCTTTCTAACCCACAATCCAACCATATCTTTTCAAAATCAGAAGATAAGTCTTTTCCTTCTGATTTCGCTATGTCCTGAATCAACCCCATAAGTTCTTCTACTGATACAGGTTTTAAAGACTTCAAATCAACCTTATTCTTTATTTTCGGATAAAAATTACAAAGATCTTCCAACTCAGCAGAAAGCAAAACGGAATCAGCTCTTAGCCATGTTTGATTAGACCATCCAATATTTTTTCCCTTACCTCTTAATATTCCTGATGCACCAATTCTCTGATAAGATGCAAATTTTTTATCGGAAACCGGTACGTCTAAATAAGGCAGCAAATAACCTTTTGAATCTAAAATTATATCTTGTACGTCTCGTACTGAAACTTCGTCTATATCCTTATCCTGAGAAACAGCTAAGGCAGCTAAGGCACCGGCAGCTTGACCAATTTGAAGAACTACAGGTTGTAGACGAGTAGTTCCATTGACTATATTCGAAACTGATATTGATTTTTCAGCAACAATTAGGCCGTCAATATCCTTGGGTATCATCACTCCTAATGGTAAGCCATAGGAAGGTATTGGATGAAAATATAAATCGGGTAACTCTTCTCCTCCCCGATAACGAGTATGATGGTGATCAACAGGATAATCTCCTACTGCTATACAGGTGCGATAAAGAGGATATTGCTGGTCATAAGGATTCATTATATGATTCAAATTAAAACGTACCAGACCATGGATACGTCTGGATTCACGGTGATAAGGGATAAAAGGCAACTTATCAGATGTAGGATATTCATCATCAGCCAAACCTAATGTGTTATATCCCAATTCTTTCTGTAAGAAGTATATAAAACGTATTGTATGGTCTTTTGCAGCCTGAAGTGCTTCTTTACGTTCCTCTGGCAACATCTCCACCAGATTTATATAATAATCATTACCCTCTATGGGCCAGTTTATCATATATTTATTATTTGGCAGTTTACCATATGTGATCATTTTATCTTTAGACCATATTCTATCGGGCTCTTTTGGAGATTTACATAACTGATTTGCACAAGCGCATGCAAATTCAGTAGGAGAATAGCCTTTTGGCTCAGGGATAGTTACATCTACCCCATAATCTTTCAGAATAGCTACATAAGTCAAATCCTGTATGATCCCATTTGCATTATCAGGAGCAATGCTTTCGTTTGTTAAATCACGACTCTCCATTCCTATGTCATAGCCTACTCCACAAGATTTGGCTACATCTCCCAATTCTGTTGCATCGATTAAGACTTTAGAGACCACTATTTCCGTTGTTCCATCCGGCCTTAATAGTGTAACTTTCCAACAATTGTTTTCACGTTCTATATCCTTCCAAACTGTATCAAAATAAACATTCAAATTTTTTTCCTGATTCACCATTTCACAAAAGACTTGATTACCTACCGAAGGCTCAAACAGCACATTACTAACCCAGCCGGTTTTTAAAGAATCACGACTTCCATAATAAGCTATTAATCTGGATTGGAATTCTCCCCAAATTCCAGCAGGAAGATTATAGTTCCCATCAACAGCACTAACTCCTGCAGAAGTCAACATTCCCCCTAACCAAGAAGTCTCTTCTACTATTAAAGTATTTACTCCAGAGCGAGCAGATTGAAGTCCGGCAGCTACACCACTTGTACCTCCTCCTACAACTAAAACATCTACATTTAAGATAGGAGAATTTTCGGAACAAGATGAAATAAATAAGGAACAAAAGAATAAAGCTAAAGTTCTTATACCTTTTTTCATAGATTCATTAGACTAACTCATTATTTACCTAGGCAAATATATAAATTAATTTATTTATATTCAAATACAAAAAGCAATTATTTTATTTATACAAATGAAATAAAAAATATATTTCATTATAGATAGCAAACCTAATAATTACATTAATAAAGCTTATATTAAAATGATTGTTATGTGAACATAAAAAAATATCCTCATTTCAATGTTCAACCAAATTTTCAACCGGGAAAATATTTCAGCAATTTAATAGTACCATAAATATCCATCAAATAAATACTATCATTATAGAATTAACAAACTCTATCACAAAGTAATCTACTTTATAAAAGAAAAGATAGGGAATGATCACACCTTTGAAAATTTCGCTTTTCATAATAAATAAACTCTATCAAAAATTGAAACAAGGTATTTAAAATCAATGATAATAATGTTTATTAGTTTATGGTAAAAATATTTCCTCTAGACCATCTCTATACAAAAAGGAAGGAATACAAGTTTACTCTTTATATGATATCACCATCTATATTACAATAAGATTCATTTTTCATCGCAAATATCAAAACACCTATACGAAGAGAATAGATTAGAAATCTACAAGATATTTCAAGCCATTCTTAGGCTTTTTCATTCACGAATTAGTATATAGCTTATAAAACGACAAAAACATAAAAGACAGCCTCGTAAAACCAGGGAACAAGTCTTCAGAAGCAGAGGATGCATATACATATCCCCCACGGCCGGACAAGCCATGATTCATACACGCAGAGATTTCCGGGCTCCTACACGATTCTGCCTACAGCTGCCGGAAACCATGCATCAGACGGGATTTAAGAATAAAGCAGGACGTACTCAGGATTTTCCTCTTTACATAAAGGGGAGGATTATCCTTCAGCTGTCAGACACGACAAATGAAGAAGAAGAACGGGGCAGTGCCGGGCCGGAGAAAGGCCTGCTACGGGACAGCGGCGGCAGAGAAAAGGAAACTGGAGAGTCGCAGACATCCTGAGACAGCGGCAAAAAAGACATCGCCAGAAGGCA